>NZ_DBGS01000063.1:40464-41053 GCF_002295455.1 Thalassospira sp. UBA848
GCCCCCCCGCCATGAATGACTGGCGAATGGCATCCGCGCCAGTTGCGACCACGCCGATGATTTCGGTTTTGAGGCCCAAAGCATCCCGTACGGTAATCAACGAACAAATCCCTGACCCCATACCAACCGGTACATAAACACGATCGAGCCCAGCGATATCGTCAAAAAGCTCCAGGCCATAGGATGCCACACCGCGAACAAGTTCCCGATGGAATGGTGGTACCATAACAAGGTCTTCACTGGCCGCGAGCGTCTTGGCGTACTCGGCCGCTTCCTGAAAGTCGTGACCGTGTTCGATCACCTCGGCTCCCCAAGCACGCATGGCGGCATTTTTTTCAACTGAATTGCCATGTGGGACAATAATGGTTGCAGGCATTCCGAAACGGCTGGCCGCATGAGCAAGGCTTTGACCATGATTGCCCCGTGTCGCCGAAATGATACCCCGGTTCACATCAATCGAACTTCCAAGGTAACGGCAAAAGGTCAGCCCGCCCCGGATTTTGAACGCACCCAGTCGGGTATGGTTTTCGTGCTTCACATACAGGGACAATCCGGTCGCACGATCAAGCAGCGGCCACTGAATTGTCGG
>NZ_DBGS01000106.1:0-4902 GCF_002295455.1 Thalassospira sp. UBA848
CGATGCCCACGTTGAGGCACCGACGGCCGGTTCTGTGATCCTGGCTGGTGTGCTCTTGAAAATGGGTGGTTACGGTTTCCTGCGTTTCTCGCTGCCGATGATGCCGCTGGCGTCTGAAACCTTCGCACCGCTCGTCTTCACGCTGTCGATTGTTGCAATCATCTATACGTCGCTGGTCGCCCTTGCGCAGCAGGACATGAAAAAGCTGATTGCATATTCGTCGGTCGCCCATATGGGGATCGTGACCATCGGTGCGTTTACCTTTAACCAGCATGGTATCGAAGGTTCGATCTTCCAGATGCTCAGCCACGGTGTGGTTTCCGGTGCACTCTTCCTGTGTGTCGGTGTGGTCTATGACCGTATTCACACCCGCGAAATCGATGCCTATGGCGGTCTGGTTCATCGCATGCCGAGCTACGCACTGATCTTCATGTTCTTTACCATGGCATCGGTTGGTCTGCCGGGTACGGGCGGGTTCGTTGGTGAAATCCTTGCACTTCTGGGTGCATTCGAAGCCAATACCTGGGTCGCCTTCTTTGCGGCGACCGGTCTGATCCTTGGTGCGGCCTATGCGCTGTATCTCTATCGCCGGATTATTTTCGGGGCACTCACCAAAGAGAACCTGAAAACCATCCTCGATCTGAGCCCGCGCGAATGGATTATCTTTGCACCGCTGGTGATCATCGTTCTGTGGATGGGGGTCTATCCGGTCTCCTTCCTCGACATCATGCATGTCTCGGTTGAGAACCTCGTCAACCAGGTCGAAACGGCCCAGGCTGCAGCGGCACACGCCGCCCAGCTGGCTGCGAATTGAGGGGAATGAACATGGGAGTTTCTATGCTCAACCTCGGGGCCGCGCTGCCCGAAATGTTTATGGCAGTTTCTGCCTTGGCGCTGTTGATGCTTGGGGTTTTCGCCGGCAAGGACAAATCCTTCCGCACCGTATCCTGGCTGGCAGTCGCCGCCCAGGTCGTTGCCATCGCTCTGGTCGTGATGGGTGATGGTGGTTCGGCATTCTATGGTCAGTTCAGCGCTGATCCGTTTGCCAAGTTCTGCAAGGTCCTGATCCTGATCGGTTCTGCAACCGGCATCATCATGACCATGAACTTTGCCGAGCGTGAGAACATGGCACGCTTCGAGTTCCCGATCCTGATCTCTCTTGCCACGCTTGGCATGATGGCGATGGTTTCGGCAACCGATATGCTGTCGCTGTATCTTGGTCTCGAACTGCAGTCGCTTGCGCTTTATGTTGTCGCTGCCATCCGCCGTGACACTGTGCGTTCGACG
Organism: Thalassospira sp. UBA848; assembly: GCF_002295455.1. Lineage (NCBI taxonomy): Bacteria > Pseudomonadati > Pseudomonadota > Alphaproteobacteria > Rhodospirillales > Thalassospiraceae > Thalassospira > Thalassospira sp. UBA848. The sequence goes on from NZ_DBGS01000106.1 coordinate 1,288, forward strand.
GAATCGGGCCTGAAATACTTCATCCTCGGATCGATCGCCTCTGGCATCCTGCTGTATGGCATGTCGATGGTTTATGGCTTCACCGGCACCACGAACTTCACCGTTCTGGGCGATACCCTTGTGGGTGGTGAACTGCCGCTTGGTGCGCTGGTTGGTCTGGCATTCATCTTTGCCGGTCTGTGCTTCAAGGTTTCCGCCGTTCCGTTCCACATGTGGACCCCGGACGTCTATGAAGGTGCGCCGACCCCGGTCACGTCCTTCTTTGCGGTCGCGCCGAAGATTGCCGGTCTGGCACTCTTCATCCGCGTTGCCGTTGGTCCGTTCGGTGGTGCCGTCGAAGACTGGCAGCAGATCATTGTCCTGATCGCTATCCTGTCAATGGTTGTCGGTTCCTTTGCCGCACTTCGTCAGGAAAACATCAAACGTCTGATGGCCTATTCGTCCATTGGTCACGTTGGTTTCGCGCTAGTCGGTCTGGCTGCCGGTACCGAGGCCGGTGTCACGGGTGTTCTGGTTTATCTGGGTATCTATCTTGTCATGAACCTTGGCACCTTTGCCGTGATCCTGTGCATGCGTCGTAACGACCGCATGAACGAGGAAATCACAGATCTTGCCGGTCTGGCCAAAACCAAGCCTTTGATGGCTGCGATCACTGCGATCTTCATGTTCTCGATGGCAGGTATCCCGCCGCTGGCAGGCTTCTTTGGCAAGTTCTATGTCTTCAAGGCAGCCGTTGATGCCGGTCTTGTAACGCTTGCAGTTATCGGTTTGGTGACCTCGGTCGTCAGCGCCTATTACTACCTGCGCATCATCAAGGTCATGTACTTTGACGAGCCGGTCGAAGGCTTTGATCGCAATGGCACCGAGATGAATGTCATTATGGCGGTCGCCACGATTATCATCCTGGCCTTCGTCTTCTTCCCGAACCCGCTGATGGACAGCGCAGCTGTTGCCGCGGCATCGCTGTTTGGGATGTAAGAATGGCTTTGCGTACGATCCGTCTTCCCGAAGGTTTCACCCTTCACGAACGGGATACGATCGACAGCACAAACGAAGAGGCCAAGCGCCTCGCAGACAAGGGCGCCCAAAGTGGCGCCCTTGTTTTAGCCAGAAGCCAGACATCCGGTCGTGGTCGCCGTGGCCGGGTCTGGTCGTCGCCTGTCGGAAATCTGTATTCATCGCTCTTGCTGCGTCCGACCTGCTCATTGGCCGAAGCGGCCCGATTGACCTTTCTGATTGCTGTTGCCATGGCTGAGGCGGTCGAAACCGTTACCGGTGGTCATGTCCGTCCGGATTGCAAATGGCCCAATGATCTGATGGTTAACGGGCGCAAGATCTGCGGTATACTGCTTGAAAGCGCATCCAACCAGCGTTCAGCGACCGATTACCTTGTGATCGGGGCAGGGGTGAATGTTGCTTTCTTCCCCGATGATTCAGAACGCCCGGCAACGTCATTGGCAGCCCTCGGTGCTCCAGTTTCGGTGGATGATCTGGTATCAACCTATGTCGCGCGTGTTGCGCACTGGTTGCCGATTTGGGAACAGGACGGTTTTGCCCCGATCCGCGAAGCCTGGCTGGCGCGGGGTTACGGGATCGGCAAGCCGGTTGTGGCGCGATTGACTGAACGCGAGCTCGCGGGAACTTTCGTCGGGCTTGATGACGATGGCTCACTTATCCTAAGAGAAGACAGCGGTGCCGAGCACCGTATCGGGGCAGGCGAAGTATTCTTTGCCGCCTGACACCATCCAATAGCTTGCTTTGTAGCGGAGGCTTGTAAGCATCATGTTGCTTGCGATTGACGCCGGGAACACCAACATCGTCTTTGCCGTTTTTGATGGCGATACCATCAAGGGCCAGTGGCGCTGTTCGACCACGACTGAACGCACCGCTGACGAGTTGGGTGTGTGGTTGCACCATCTTTTCACGCTTTCTGGCGTGCCCAAGGATGCGATCACGGGGGCCATTATTGCCACCGTGGTGCCTGCTGCGGAATTCAGCCTGAAAACCCTGTGTCGCCGCTATTTCAATGTCGAACCGATGGTGGTTGGCGATCCTGCGGTCAATCTTGACATGAAAGTCATCATGGACCGACCCAGCGAGGTTGGCGCAGACCGTCTTGTCAACGCGATTGCCGCCCATGAACTGTTTGGTGGACCGCTGGTGGTGCTTGATTTTGGTACGGCCACGACCTTTGACGTGGTTGATGACAATGGTGATTACCTTGGCGGTGTGATTGCGCCGGGGGTCAACCTGTCGATCAAGGCGCTGCATATGGCTGCCGCCCAGTTGCCAATGGTTGCGATTGAAGCGCCGCGCAGTGTGGTGGGCAAGAACACGGTCGAAGCGATGCAGTCCGGTGTTTACTGGGGCTATGTCTCGATGATCGAGGGATTGCTGGCACGCATTCGCAAACAGCAAAATCTCGACCATATAAAAGTGGTGGCAACGGGTGGGCTTGCGCCGCTCTTTACCAAGGCGGTTGACGAAATTGAGCATCTGCATGGCGATCTGACCATGCTTGGACTGTTGATGATTTACCGTCGCAACAGCCAGCAGGCAGGTAAGTCCGCTTGATAAAGACTTGCGCCCTGCATGCTGAACGATTATTCCGCACCTAGGTCCTGACCCTAATCAACCTGCCGAAAACAAAGGATACCGTCTGTGGATTTGTATTTGCCAAAAGATGACGTTTTGTTCGTGCCGCTCGGAGGTTCCGGCGAAATTGGCATGAACCTGAACCTTTATGGCTATGACGATCAATGGTTGATGGTCGATATGGGTGTTTCGTTCGGCGAGGAAGGCCTGCCGGGTGTTGACGTTGTCATGCCCGACCCGACCTTTATCGAGGAGCGCAAGGACAAGCTGCTTGGTCTGGTTCTGACTCACGCGCACGAAGACCACCTGGGGGCCGTGCCATATCTTTGGCCGCGTTTGAAATGCCCGATCTACGCCACGCCGTTTGCCGCCGAATTCCTGAAGGCCAAGCTTTCCGAGACCGATTTCGCCGACGAAGTGCCGATCCATGTGATCGAACTTGGTGGTCGGTTCGAACTGGGGTGCTTTGATATCGAATTTGTCACCATGACGCACTCGATCCTGGAACCGAATGCGCTTGCCATCCGCACTCCCAAAGGCCTTATTGTCCATACTGGCGACTGGAAGTTCGACCCCGATCCCCAGATTGGCGAGGCATCCGACGTCAAAAAGCTCGAAGCACTGGGCGATGAAGGCGTTATGGCGCTGGTCTGTGATTCGACCAATGTGTTCTCTGAGGGCAAAACAGGCTCCGAAGGCGACGTTGCCAAAAACCTGTCCAAACTTTTTGCCGAACATCCACAAGGCCGCATTGCTGTTGCCTGCTTTGCCACCAACGTTGCCCGTGTGCAGTCGGTGATTGAGGCCGCCCACGAAAACGGCCGTTGTGTTGGTCTGGCTGGTCGGTCGCTTAACCGCGTGACAGAGGCCGCACGCGAAGTCGGCTACCTAAAAGGCTATCCGAACCTTCTGACTGACGAAGACGCGATGGAGGTGCCCAAGGATCAGGTGCTTTTGATTTGCACCGGGTCACAGGGCGAGCCGCGTGCCGCACTTTCGCGCATTGCCAAGGGCGATCAT
>NZ_DBGS01000022.1:0-51912 GCF_002295455.1 Thalassospira sp. UBA848
AACACCCCAGCGCGCCAGCTCCAGCGTCAGCGGTGCCAAATCGGCCTCTGCAATTTCGGGCGCGGTAAAGGGGGCGCGCGCACGATGTTCGTTTTCCGGCCACAGGCGATAACACACGCCCGGTTCCAGTCGCCCGGCGCGGCCACGACGTTGCTCGGCACTGGCTTGCGATGACTTCACCGTGACCAGCCGCGTCATGCCCGATGCCGGATCAAACCTTGGCAGGCGTTGCAGGCCGCTATCAATCACCACCCGGATGCCGTCAATGGTCAGCGACGTTTCGGCAATCGCGGTGGCCAGAACGACCTTGCGCTTGCCGTCCGGAGCGGGCTGGATCGCGACATCCTGCGCCTTGGCATCCATCGCGCCATAAAGCGGGGCGATGATGACATCACTTCCCACCGCATCCTTAAGCGCACTTTCAACCCGGGTGATTTCGCCCTGCCCCGGCAGGAAGGCCAGGATCGATCCGCTTTCTTCGCGAAGGGCGGTTTTGATCGCGCCGGTCATTTCGGCGTCAATGCGGGTATTGCCCCATTTATCGGGCTTGGGGACCAAGTATTTCGTTTCAACCGGATAGGCGCGGCCTTCGGATGTGATCACCGGGCAATCGCCCATCAGGCGCGCAATCGGTTCGCCATCAAGGGTGGCCGACATGACCACAAGGCGCAGATCATCACGAAGCGCCCCCTGCGTTTCAAGGGCAAGGGCCAAGCCAAGATCGGCATCCAATGAGCGTTCGTGAAATTCATCAAACAGGACGGCGGCAACGCCTGAAAGTTCGGGGTCATCCTGAATCATGCGAACCAGAATGCCCTCGGTCACGACCTCGATCCTGGTGTCCTTGGAAATCTTGCTGTCGAACCGAACGCGATAGCCCACGCGCCCGCCAACCGCCTCGCCGAGTAACTGCGCCATGCGCCGCGCACTGGCACGCGCGGCCAGACGACGGGGCTCCAACATGATGATCTTCTGATCCCCGCGCCACGCGCAATCAAGCAACGCCAGCGGCACCTTGGTCGTCTTGCCAGCACCCGGTGGCGCCTGCAAAACGGCATTGGTGCCCAGATCAAGCGCAGAGACGAGCTCTGGCAGGACGGCATCAATTGGCAGGGCGGGAAATCGGGAACTCATATGTTTTCAATACTCAGCTTGGCACGGCAGATGCCTGTTTGCGGGCATTGCCTAGCAATATCCCTGTGCGCTTGTCCGGGGCAATGAAAATTGCGCCGGATCTTGTCGGGAAACCAGTATCGGATTGATGCGGCTCAATGCGCGCCACCCCGATCATGATACAGTGGCCTTGTTAATTGGGGCAGTTTCCCGGCTTCGGCTTGATAACACATGAAGGGCGATCTGCGCACAATGGTCTCACCCCTTAGGAGCAGGAGACTAACCATGAAAAGATTTCTCGCAATCACCGCAATCGGCCTGATGCTTGCTGGTGCTCTTGGCGTCGCCCAAGCGCAGCAAGGCACGCAAATGATGAACCAGACCGGCCAGGGCATGATGCAAGGCCAAGGTACGATGCAAGGTCCCGGCATGATGATGGGTCAAGGCCAAGGTATGGGCATGGGATATGGCGCCGGTAACATGATGGGCCTCCGCAACGGTACCATGGGTCCCGGAATGATGAACGGTGGCATGATGATGGGGGGCATGATGGGCAAAATGCATGGCCCGGAAATGATGATCGTCATGATGGACACCAATGGCGATGGCCAACTGCAACTTGAAGAGTTCCAGGCCGTCCATAACCGGATGTTCAACTATCTTGATGAGAACGGCGATGGGCAACTGACCGTCGACGAGCTGCGCCAACGCTAGGCGCAATGATCAGGCCCCGCGCCTGTTACCAAGGATGATGCCCTGCTCCGCCGCGATGCGCTGCAGGGTCTTCATCCCGCGCGTCAGGCCATAAAGCGCTTCCATCGCGCCCTCAGCCTTGGCCCGCGATGCCGCCGCACGCGTGATATCGTATAGCGCGCGAAATGCCGGTTCAGGCAGGGTGCGCAAGGCCGCCTCCTTCTCCGCCCGGTCAGGGTCGGGATGGGCAAAACTGATGGGCACGGTCGGGTCAAAATTCGACATGGTTTGATCTTGCAGGTTCGACAGGTTCGGGCCCGTGTTTTCTATCACGATTGACAGCGCCCAGACCATCCATGCCTGCGTCCAGCGCATGTAATTGCGCCGATCTGGCCTGCCGTCTTTCTTGATCCCGGCAAAGAACAGATCACGGCCCGGATCAAAAAGATTTTCTGCGGCCCATTCTGACACCCGGATCGCTCCGTCGCGGTCCCCGAACCGGCAAAGACTTGCCATCGCCTGTGCAACTGCATGGGCATCAAGGTAGCCATCCCGCCCGGCGTCACTTCGTGGCAGGTCATCTTTATCGAAGAACGCTGCGCGATAGAATTGCCACCCACATGCAATGGCTTTGTCCAGCCTGTTCAGCCCGTCCATCCCTGACGCCCGCAAGCGGTCAAGAAGATCAAGAACATAACCCGTGTGAAACCCGTCGACGAACCGGTGATGGGACCGCGTGCCATAGGCCCAGCTGCCATCGGCCTTTTGTGCGGCGATAATGCGCTCCACAGCCTGCGTCGTTTTGTCATTCGGTCCGATCATCCGATACAGCACGAAGGCGGCCCACAGACTGGCATTATGTATTTCAACGTTACTGTGATCGAAATAGGCGAAATAGCCGTCCCGCCAGAGCTTGCCTTCAACAAATCCTGCCGCATGAACCAACGCCGGGTGATCCTTCTGCATCCCGCTTTGAAGTAACGCATCAACGACAAAGCTTGTCACAATGGCATTGCTTTGATGGCGCGTGGCGTAAAACGCCCGCGCCTGCCATTCAAATGGATATCCCCATCCGCCATCCGGGTTTTGCAGTTCCAACAGGCGACCGCGAACGTCACAAAGCACCACGCCCTGCGCGGCCCCACCCAGCAAGGCCAGGGTCTTGGGATTGACCATGGGGGGAATGCGAACAACCTTGCGCAAACCAGCCTGGCCACGTTTGATCGTCTGCAACCAGGCCAACCGCGCCAGTCGGAACCGGCCAAGTCCACTTGCCCGAAACACAGCACTTTCAAGCCCGTCAAACGGATCGGCCCCGGCAAAGCCATCAGCGACCATACGGGCAAGGACCCGATCACGGATATCGATCAGACGATCCCTATCCATGGTCACACCCCGCACGGGCGGCAATGCCGGCAGCAATTCCGCAACAGATCAGATAATGCCCGTAATTCAACGTATTGTCCGTCACCATCGTCAGCATTGCCGAAAACAAAATACAAACCGCAAGGCGCGCATGACGCACCGACCACAGCATCACACCCCATCCGAAAAGCCAAAGCCCCGCCCCCAGAATGCCGGTTTCAAACAGCATGCGGAAATGATCGTTATGTAGGGCCCCAAACGATGCAAAGGATTGATAACCTGACAGGGTCTCCTCGACCGCACCCGCACCGAAACCCAACCATCTTTGCCCGACGGAGCCACCTTGCCACAGCCCCCAGAAATCCTGCCAGAACGCCAGGCGGCCACTGCCATGGGTAAGAAACAGGCGCGGTAAATGAGACACGGCGATCCAGCTAACACCCGCAAGCACGATGACACCGACAAGCCATGTCATCGCGCGCGAGAACCGGATCATCCCAATCAGATTGACCAACATCGCCAACACCGCAATCCGGGTCTGGCTCAGCAAAACCGCCACGCCAGCCGCCGCTGAAAGCAACTGGTGCCCCCGCCATCGGGCAACCGAGCACAAGGCAAACAAGCCCAAAAACAAGAACGGCTGATTAAGACGCAATCCCTCATGCGTCATCTGAAAGGAACTTGACAGCAGCAGGTAAAGCACAAGAACCGGGATCATAAGCCCAAGGCTGTCACGACCCACCATACGCCCGACCAGAAGCCCGACCGGCAGCATCAAAAGGTTGCCGATCAGACGCAGCTTTTCCAAACTCGCACCATTCCCCATCGCGATCAGGCCCGTTAACGCAGCAAGGATCAGCCCCCCAGTCAGCAAACCGCCCCCAACCCGGACTTGGCGCGCGAACCGACACAGCAGCGCAATCCAGAAACCAAGCAGAATAAGCTTTGCGGCCATTCCACCGGCACCTATCAGCCAGAGCGAGACCCCCATCAGCAAATTACCCAGCAGCACAAGCCATAAAGGCAAAGTTGCTGGGTTATGGCGCGCATCGCGATTTTGCCGGTCGGCAATCGTCGCCAAAGAAACGCTTCCCTTCATGGCCGGTTGCCTCTCGTAAGCGGCGCGACAGGATGCGAAAATTCGGCTAGGCTAACGGTTTGGATTTCAACGCAGATTGGCTGACCTTGATGCTCAGGCTTTCGCAAACTTGTCTGATGGCGCAGATCATTCTTGCCCCGCTTTTGCTGGGCGGTCTGCGGCCATGGGCGCTTGCCATTCTGGCGATCCTGACCGGCATTGGCATCGTCGCAATCTGTCTGCGCGCCGGTCCGGTACAGATCAGCAAACATGTGCTCTATCTCTGGCTGGGGATCGGTGGGCTGATTGGTTGGTCGGCCCTGCAAAGCGTGGGCGTCTGGCCCCTGCAGGCCTATCCGTTTAATGCACCGCGCATAGCACTTGTCCCCAATGGCTGGTTGAACATGGCGTTCTATTTGATCTGGCTGGGCGGTGTGCTGACGCTGACTACACTGGTTGCGCGGATGCAGTCCCACTTGACGGTCATTGTCGCCCGCACTCTTGTGGTCGCCTGCGCCCTTCAGGTCGTGCTGGCAACAAGTGCCGAGCTGTTGGGATGGCAGACCACATTCTGGTTTGCCAAACAAGTCCATCTTGGCGACTGGACCGGAAGCTTTGCCAACCGCAATGCCTTTGGCACTTTGATGGCATTTGGCATCGTTGCCTCCCTCTTTCTCTATCATCAAACCGCTGCATCGAGCACGGGCAAGCGCCTTGATCAGGCAGGTGGATGGCTGGCACTGGCGATGGTTTTTGCCACAGCCCTTACGCAAAGCCATTCGCGGCTGGGCTTTGCCATGGCGATTATGGGCAGTGCCCTGTTTGTTATTTTGACGCCAAGTGAAATCACCAACCGTCTCAAACGACTGCTTCTGACCGCCTTGGGCTGCATCGCAATCCTTGGCGTTGTTGCCATTGCCTCGCCAGAGCTTTGGGCCCGGTTCATTGACCTGTCGCGCACCGACCTGATCCAGCGCGATGATCTCTGGATGACTGCTCTGCAAGCAATTTCGGAACGACCAATCACCGGATGGGGGGCAGATGGCATTGCTGTTGTCATTGCTCATTTCGCCACCCCGGATCTGAATGCGAATGCCAACTGGTTTAGCAGCCATAATCTCTGGCTCGACAGCAGTCTGGTGTTTGGCATCCCGACCACGCTGATCCTGTTGGCCGCAATCGCTATTGCTTTTGTGGCGGCTATTGCCAACGGCAAGCACCGCGACACACGCGCACTTCTGATCGCGCTTTTGGGCATGGGATTGCTTGGCAGCGTTGGCGACTGGGTCATGGTCATGCCAGCCCTTATTCTGCCGGTTGTGATGATGGCAATGACGCGTCTTGAAGCCACATTTGCAACCCGTCGCGCAAAGTCCGCACCCTTGGGTCGCGCGGCGCAATCGCCTGTGCCTGATCAAGCAGGCTAGCCCCCACCAACAGATCACGCTTCGCAAGCATTTCGGCCTTCAGGCCCCAAAAAAGCGGATCGAACGGCCTTTCCGTCAGTCGCTGATCAACAACTTCGCCAAGCTGCAAAGCATCATTCGCCATTACAGCTTTCAGCAGGTTCTGTGCGTCACGCGCCGCAGCAAAACCGTTTCCATTGGCAAATCCCGCCCGCTTGTCTTTAAGCTGTGATAGCGCCCTGCCCTCTGAAACCAGCGCCGCCCCGCCAGCGCCAAGCAAAAGAAGCGCTATCGCAAACAGGCACCACTTCATGTCAGTTGCCCTTTCGTCGCCATCGCCGGTTCGGCTTTGCCATAGGCAGGACGGGCTTGGGCGCTATTCAAAACCACCCCGTCGGGTACGATACCGGCTGCACGCAATTGTGACAGGGCATGGGTGATATCGCGGCGCTTGCTGTGCCCGCAACGCAGCGTAAACAGTCTGACATCGGCGAGCCCCAGCGCAATCACGCCGTCCGCCACCGAGAGGATCGGTGGTGTATCAACAATCACATGATCGAACCGGTTGCGCAGGCGCTTGATCAAATGCGGCAATTGCCCGTCTATCATGCCCGTGGCGATATTGCCCGGCACCGGCATCCGCGCACCAAGATATTGATACCTGTCTTCATGCCCCGGCCCGAAAATGACCTCATCCGGATCAACAAGCCCTGACATGACGTCAGTCAAATCGGCGTCGTTTTTGCTGTCATGATCGGTCCGCTTTGGCGGTGCCGGATCATGCAAATCCGCATCAAGGACAATCACCGAAGCCCCCAAGCCCGACAGCTTTTCAGCCAATGCATGCGCAATGTGGCTTTTGCCATCGCCAGACACCGCTGAACCAAGGGCGATCACTTGTCCGTTCGGGTTGCTTTGCGTTTCCCCATCCCGTCCCTGAGACATAATCCGCATCAGAACCGCCAGATGACCAGTCGCTTCCTCATGTGCGGTGGTTGCATTCCCCAGGCCGGATTGATCGGGGATACGCGCAAAAAGCGGGATGCCAACTATCGCTTGGGGATCAAATGCATCATCAATGCGCTGATCGAAATAGTGATGCAGCAATGCCGCAACCACAGCTGCAAACAACGCCATCATGATGGCCAACAGGGCAAGGTCACGTTTAGCCGGGAATTCGGTTGCTGCGGGCAAGGTTGGCGCATGCAGGATCGCAGCATCGCCATGAAAAGCCGCCATTTCGCGCCGAAGCGATTGAACCTGTTGCCCAATCTCCTGAACGTTCGCACGCGCCAGAGCGACTGACCGACTCAACGCCGCCTGCCCCTGAACGCTTTTATTGCGTACAGCCATCCGTTCTTCCCATTGATCACGTTGATCGGTAATCAAGCGAAGCTTTTCTTCGGCCCCGGCAAGTTCAATATCCATTTGACTGGCAACTTTACCTGCCGCATCGCCAAGTTCACTACGCAGATCCCCAATCTCACGCTGCTTGCCCTGCATCATGGGATGCTTGGGGCCATAGCGCTGATCAAGCGACACAAACTCCTGCTTTTTTGCATCAAGCTGTGCTGAGACTTGCCGCACAACCGGATGGCCTGCGATATCGGGAATTGCCAGAAGATCATCAAGCGTCGCTGCGTTATTGCGGCTGTCACGCGCAAGTCTCAGGCCAACAACCTCCTGACCAAGTTTTTCAGCCTGTTCATCAAGCGCATAGATGCGATCAAGCATCCGCGCACTTTCATCAGCGTCAAGAATACCCGCACTGTTTTGCAAAACGGCCAGATCGCTTTCCAGTGCCGCCAGTTCAGTTTGCGCGGCATCGAACTGCGAAACGGCCTCCGCAAGTTGCTGCCGAACCGCACTTTTCTGGCGATCTTCGCGTTGCCAAAGATAGGTCTCGACAATCGCCTGCAAGGCCTGTTGCGCTATTTCGGGATGCTTCGCACGAAAAGAAACTTCAATAACGGCTGCGTTTCCGACCCGTGATGCTTCCAGCCCCCGGCGCAAATCATTCAGACGATCCGCTTCAGCATGGTCGTCTGGCGCGATATCATCCTGCCCTGGGTTAAGGATACCAAGCTGCTTGAAAAGTGACCCGCCTTCAGACGCGTTGCCAAGCTTAACACCCTCCCCACGCAGCACCGACAATGCTGCCAAAAGTGTTTCCTGCCCCTTGATTTCGGCAATCGCTGTTTCAATTTCCTGGGCTGTTACAGCATGCCGATCACCCAACCAGGATTCTGACGATGAGCTTTTGCCGACAGATGATTCCTGTGAAAACCCGATTTCGGCCACTGAGCGGTAATTGCCCTGCCAGTTTGCGAACAGCGTCAAAAGCCCAATCAAAACAATGACAAAGGCCATGAACGCAATACCACGTCGCTGCCAAAGGATGACCAGCATATCGCGCAATGATGGGTCAAAACGTTCGCTCATCTGGGACTTGCATCCTCAAGCTCTGCCAGATCGCTCTGATCCTCGTAATCATCACCCTCCCAAAGGTTGTCTGTGCTGCCCTGAAGCTGCAGCCCAATGACAAGCAAGGGGGCATATTTTCGGGTCCGCTCTGCCTCGGACTGTCGCCGTGATTGTCCCACACGCCGAGTCGTATCGCCGTCAAAGGTTGCCGAAACGGATGCTTGTGTATCAGTGAAAGTAAGTTGGCGATCCGTCGGGCGTTCAAACAAACGGGACATCAAACCGGGTGCATTGGTGCGCATGTTTTGCCTGAATTGACCGGGTTCAGGATGCAGATCAATCAGACGTAAAATTACCCCGCCAAGAACAGTTTCCGCGAGAAACCGGTTTGTACCACCACCAAGAACGGCTTCAAACAGGCTCAGAAGCGCATTGACGCTCTCCTCGGATGCTTGCCAGTCGATTGCATTGCTGTCTTCCGCACCATCTGCGATCAACAAGGCGCCAACAAGCACCTCAATCATCTGGCCAACATCTTCGGGGTCTGACAGCTTGGCAAGCTCACTCTCAAGCCAACTTAATGCCGCCTGTCGGTTCGCGGGATCAAAATTGGCCACAATATCTGATTGCGCCCTTAAATCGGCGACCGGCAGCAACATCATGATTACGGCCAAAATGCTTGCCGTTCTTTGTATTGCTCCGCGAAGGCGGGCGATCTGAAAGCTTGCGATTTTTGGCAAAACAACGCGGGAAAATGCCGCAAGACCACGACCGTAACGCGGGACCATGTAGCGCGGCTGCCAAACGATGCGCCAAAGGAATTCCAGACCAATTCGTTGGCAAATCAGCGGCGCACGCCGAACTTGCCCTGCCAAAACGTCAAACGCGCCGCCAACCCCCATGACAAAACGGCATCCGGTTTCAGGCCCATATTGATCAACGAACAATTCCTTGCGCGGCGACGGCAAGGCAACAAAAAGCGCATCCGGTTTGCACGCAGCAACACTGCTGGCAAGTTTGTCGTCATCCATCTCATAGCCGTGATGTGTCCCGACAATGTTCAGGCCGGGAAACCGATCAGGCAACGATATTGTCAACTGATCAAGAACCTCCTGACGCGCCCCCAGAAGGAAGACACGCACACCATCACGTGCGAACAGAGCCAAAAGATCCGTCATCAGATCAATGCCGGTTACCCGCTCTGACACCCTGATCCCCATCAGGCGGGCTGCCCACAGAATCCCCATGCCATCTGCCGAAAGGCAGCTCGCGCGCGACAGTGCCGCAAATAACTTTTCATCGCGCAAGGCAGCGGGAAGTTTGATCGCATTCAGGCTGTGATGGCGAAAGCAGGTTCGGGTGTTAGCGGCGGTTGCTTCACGAAGCTTCATCCGGATATCGGCGCAGACGTGGTGTCTTTGGCGCGTATCAAGTGGCAGCCCAAAAAAGGCAGCCCGTTGCCCTGCAATTTCGTCGCGCATGCACCACCCCTGTCACTTCGCCGGACACACCTGCCCCCCGGCGAAACCAAACAAGCCGCCTTCTCGTCATCGGCTTATGAATGCCCAATGCAATTTAAGGTTATGGCTAATTGGTTGAAGATAATGGTAACTTATGATTGAGTTATCGGCAATATTAGCATCTCAAGGTGAGCGCCACGGTGAGGGTGACTTTACTGACAAACCTTGTGCCACCCTACCGATCCGCGGCCTATGACGCGCTTCAACACTGCGCTTATTTGGCCGGCGGCGGCTTACGGGTTCTGTGCACCCAGCGGCGTGAACCACAACGTAATTGGGCAAGCCCTGCGGGCAGCTATGAATGCGCAACCTTGTCGGGCCTGCAAATTCCGCTTGGGGAAAACCGAACCCTTGCGATCCCGTTCGGGGTTGCGCGCGCCCTTTCGGCAAAACCGGCCGATATTCTGATTCTGGGTGGCTTTGGCATTGCCCAATGGCAGGCTCAAAACTGGGCCCTGGCACACGATATTCCAACGGTTTTGCAATTTGATGGCTGGTTGGGCTCGGATGCGGCCTATTCCAATCCCGTTCGACAAAGATTACGCCGCACCCTGATCGCACGGGCAGATGGTTTTCTCGCCGCAAGCACGAGCGGGGCGAGTTGGTTTGAAAGCCACGGAGCACTTCCCCAACACATCCGGGTCGCGCCAATTCCTCCGTCATTTCCGATCCCCGCTGCAACGGCCAACCGGACACGGTCAGAACGGTGTTATGACCTGCTCTGGTGCGGCCGCACGACCAAGTCCAAGGGTTTTGATATCTTTGTTTTGATCGCGGCAAAGCTGAGCAAAGCAGGCATGGCCCAGCGCATCGCAATCGCAGGCAGCACCGATATCCCAAAAACCACAGAAGTGTTGAAATCTGTAGGCCTTGAGAACCATGCCGACGTTTTTGACCAGTTACCGCCAGATGACCTCCCGCCAATTCTGACCAACAGCAAGATCGCGCTTTTCCCAAGCCGCAATGATGCTTACGGGGTTGGTGTGATTGATGTGATCACCTGTGGTGCTGTCGCCCTGACAAGCGCGGTGACGGGTTGCGCGCCTGATGTTTTGCAGCCGCCCGAAATCCTGCCGGTCGACGATCCGCAACGGTGGGTTTCTGCCTGCGAACGGCTTCTTGCCAAGCCCGAACTTCTTGAAACCACGCGACAACAACAAGCCAAGGCGATTGCCAATAACAATCCTGCGCATCACGGCGAGACCATCTGGAATGCTGTTCACGACGCGATAAATCGCAAAACGGAAGTGCGGCAATGGGGATGATCACGCCACATGCCAAATCAGGGTCCGGGCCATCGGTCTGGTTGATCAGCCGCATCGATCAGGCCAGCATTCTCGCCCAACATTTGGCGAACCAGAAAAGGCTTCTGCGTTGGGACAGTTTCTGGCGCCACAATGGCACCGGACTTGTTCGGCCCGCATCACGCAATGTCGGGTCGGCACTGTCGGATATTCCCGGTCGTCATCTGCTGCCTGATTTGCTTGGCAAAGCGGCCCAAAGGCTCCGGTTGCCTGCCCATAATCTTTATTCCGACATTCCGCTGTCAATGTTGGCTGCACTGCGCCCACCCGATGCCAGGATTTTGCATGGGCAAGGCAATTACAGTCTGCCCGCCATGCGCCGGGCCAAGGCACGGAATATGATCACGATTTCGGATGTGACCGGTCAATTGGCAGAAACCCGTCATCATCAGCTTGCCGGTGAATATGAAACACATGGCCTCAGATACCGCGAAATCTCGAGCCTCCTTGCAAGACGCCGCTGCACAGAAGCCCGATATGCAGATGCTGTTTTTGCACCATCAGAAGCCGTTGCAGACGGTCTTAACCGCGCTGGCATTGCAGAGGAAAAGATATACCTGGTTCCATTCCTGTCACAGCACTGTCAGGCACTGTCCAGACAGAACCGGCCATCGCGCGACGACACCGTCATTCGATTTCTGTATGTCGGCAACCTGTCACTTGCGAAGGGCACAGCACACCTTCTGGCCGCGTGGAAAAACATCCGTCACCAGTTCCGCATGCGCGTGGAATTGACGTTGATCGGGGCGCTACGACCTTGCGCAAAAGCTTTGCTTTCAAGCTTGCCTGATGGGGTGAGATGGCTTGGCCCTTTGCCGCATGATCAGGTTGCCAAGCACCTGCTGGCTGCAGATATTTTCGTCTTTCCCAGCCTGACCGAGGGCAGCAGCCTTGCCACCATGGAGGCAATGGCAGCAGGCTGCGCTGTCATCACGACGTTTGATGCCGGAAGCCCGGTGATCAACCATCAAAGCGGCCTGATCATTCCACCGCGGGATCAAAACGCGCTGGTTACAGCGGCAAAAGCACTTATCACGCACCCCGTCATGCGTCGAAACATCGCACAAACGGCACGCAATCACATCGCTCGTAACATTGAACACGCCTATGGCACGCGGGTCGATCACGCCTATGAAACCATTTTGTCGCGCCATGGATAAATGGCAGACGATCATAGGTATCAGGGCCGGGCTGTATCCCCTGTGGCTGATCGGGGCCAATCTGGTTGCGCGAACGGGCGGGTTGGCGATCCTGGTGCTGATCGGTCATTCATATTCACAGGCCGAACTTGGCACCTATTTCAAGTTGCTCGCATTGATCGGCTTGGCCGTTACCGCAACACAGGCCGGCAGTGGCCCGCTGTTGATCAGACTAATCCAAAACGACGCCCTTCGATCAGCCATGCTGATTGTTGGTATCCGGGTTCTGATTGCATTGATCGCATCCGGTTTTGTCGTTTCAGCAACCAGCCTGCCTTTTGCAAAATTCTGGCCGCTACTGCTCATACCGATTGCTGCGGCTTTATCACCTGACTGGCTGATCACTGCACATAACCGTTTCTCCCGGATCAGTATCATCGCAGTTATCGGTCAGGGCGTGGGCATCACAGTGGCTGTTTGCGCCAGTCTCACGCACTCTCAACTAGGGCTATACTTCATTGCGCCGGCGATCTCGTTATCAAGCCTCTTACTGGCTGCTTTCTTCGCATACCGCAGTTCCCAACCAAGATTGATCGGCCCGTCATCTCCAAGTCAAACCAGTGCATTTGGTCTTGTCGGCTTCACCTTGTTGGCGGGCTTTCTGCCAAACGTCGACTTTGTATTGCTCGACATCGCCGACGATGCGCTGTTTCTCGCTCAACGCGTTTTCCTGTTTTGCGCAGGTCTAAATACGGCCATTGCATCAACTCTTTTCGCCAAACAGCAATCAGGCAAGCTTCGCGATATTTGGCTACTGGCACCGATGGGCCTTGTTTCCGGTTTGCTGCTTTTGTGGCCGGATGGATTGGCGCATCTCGTTTATGATGCCCCGTCAATTCACCTGATCAATATCCTGCAAATCGGGGCGGCATGGCCACTTCTACTGGCAGTTCTGACCCGACAATTGTTGATCATGCAAGAAGCGCCTGATGCCAGATGGGTCGGCTGGCTATGTCTTGCCTTGGTGCTGTCATCTGCATTCGTTTTCCCTGATGCAATCACGCCGTCAAACACCATGGTCCTGATCACACTGCGTTTGGCAGTTTTGTCGGTGATCCTTCTTGCGTGCCAGAAGGTTCTAACCAAACGTCAGGTCATGGCATGAAGAAGCTCGCAACCACCATCACAAACAATCAGCTCATACACGGTCAATATGGCGACATTACCTTTGGTCCGTGGGGGCTTGAATGCTCTGACAGATACGCGTTTGTAACGATCACCGACACCCCCAGAAACACATATCAAAGCGGTGATGTATGGCACCTTTCCAGTGGACGAATACAGATCGAATACACCACACGTCAGAAAACGCCCGACAAAGTCTCGCTATATTTGCGCTTTCGGGCACTGGATGATGTTTTGCTGCAAGATGCCGTGATCCGGCTTGTTTTTGACAAGAATGCAATCACGCATGGTATCATCGCAGGCAACACTGTCACCCATCATAACAGTGATAAATATCGCCTTTTCCCCACACGACAGACCAAGCTTGTCGGGCAGGATGGCGCGACAATATCCGTTTCACTTGATAATGCAGATGGCGCAGGTCGGTTTGCGCCGTATCTGTATCTGCGTGATCGTGACGATCACTGGATCATTCATGCACGTCTGCTTCCAACAGACCCGGTTGATCATGTCTGGCTGCGCTGGGCAAACAGACTGTTCACGCTATCGGCACCCAATGGAGTCTCTCTTTTTCTCTGGCGCATCAAACCCTTCAAAGCCATATTCTGGCGGTTGCGCGAACGGATGGGTCGCCACTTTCCTGAAATTCAGGCAGTGCCACTCAACCGACTGAATGCCGGTCAATCTGTGTCTATGGAGGTTACATGTCACTTCCATTGACACAGATTGACCTTCGCCAACGCAGCCTGCGATTGGCCAGCCTGATTGCAGATGATCTTGTGTCGCGCCAAACCAGTGACGGACAGTTCAAGCAACCCGATTTTTACGCCAAGGCCTTTGCCGTCAACCTTTGGACGCGCCTTGATCACTTGCGATATGCCAAAAATATCGAACGCGCGCTGACCGCCTTGAAATCCGACAGGCAGGACAAATCCTACCACGGGGAATTTATCGAGTACGCGTTGCTTGATACCCCTGACCTGTCATCGGACACCATTCGCACAGTTTTGCGAAACGCCCCGAACCAAAGCCCGGATGTCGCAAATTGGCAGTTGATCGGCCTGATCAATCGACAGAAACGCCGGTCAGACATTTTGGCAAAGATGTTCAACCGTGCGCATTTCGCTTTCATCCTGCACCGCTATTGGCGAAAACCGCTTTTCCTTGATCGACCCGGTTCTTTTTCTGCGCAATACCATGCCTTCTGCGCAGCACTCCTAAGCCAGAGCGATAACGACCGACACCAATGCATTGCCGGTCACGCAGGCGATATGATTGCGAAATTCACCGGCTCACATGGTTTTACCAACCTGTTGGGGCGTGGGGCAGGACAAAACTTTGGCACTGCATGTGCGGTTTATGCATTGATGAAATACGGCCATCTCGACCAAGCAGATGCCGCACTTTACCGACTGGAAGACGGACTGCTGAAGGCAGGGCAACTCCCGCTCAACCTTCTTGCCCCAACACCGTTGCCAGATAAACCTGGCCCGGAAAATCCCCAAACGCCTGGCTGGTATAGCTATAACCGCCATGATGACTACCTTGCCTTTGCCGGGCATTGGTTACTGAAAGCCTCGCTGCTTCAAGACGTCTATTCTCACAGCGCCCCATGCCCAAAGACGGTGTGCTCGCCCTTTGTTGCCCAATATTCATCAGAATACTTTCACGCGCAGATGACGCTCACTGGCAAGCAAGGTTTTGATGTCTCGGGCGCACCCGTCATCGTTTCCGGTCACGGCAGCTTGGCTCAGGTACTCCTTCCGCCAACCGGTGGTGAACAGGATGTGCCAAGCCTTTATGGCCCGGATGCACATCCCCTGCCCGCCATCGGCGATCAGGTTTTTGGTCAATTGCTGCGCGCAAAGCGCACCTCGCAAAATACGATTGACCTGACCTTTGGGCTTGCCGGTGGTATCGGACATCGGCGGATCGAATTTGGGGATCATTGCGTCATCATCCGTGACGCGTTTCCCCAAAAGGATATCCGAAACCTTCACCTGCTTCGCATTCTGATCGATGACAAGGTCGATCTCGTTCAAACAGATCATAACACTCTCACCTGTCACGCACTGGGGCTCAGAATAACGGCAGACGCCCCCCTTCAGATCACCCCACAAGCGGCATATAGCGCCGCTGGCCCAGCGACACGGATAAGCGTGGTGGAAAGGTCAAGTGCAACACTGACGTTTTGCTGGAGCGACGGCGATGCGTGATCCGATAACCATCATTACGACCGTGCGCGATGGCGATGGTTTTCTGGATCGCTATTTCCATAACCTGGGTGATGTTCTTGGTCCCGATGACTTCGCTGTCATTGTTGATGATGGCTCTGCCATACCGGTCTCACTGCCCGTAAGATGGCAAGAAGATAAAAGACTGAAACTGTTACATCCCGGGCCGATTGGGCGCGGTAACGCTCTCAATCTCGCAATTGAAAGCAGTCCGACCGATTTGATTGCGATCCAGGATATTGATGACCTCTCCTTGTCCGGCCGACTTGATCAAGAGGTTGCTATTCTCTCTGCGGATTATGATCGCCTTGTTTTTAGCCGGGCTCTTTCCGACCCGTGGCGACCGCATGTGAACACCATGCACGCTATTGATCCTGCGCGACTGTATTTGGGCAATCCACTTCATCACTCATCACTTGCCATGCATCGATCCGTTTGGCACCGGGTCGGGGGATATGATTGCGATCTGCCTTGCTGCATCGATCTTGATTTCTATCTGCGGGCCTGTTGCCGCGAACGGGCAAAGATATGTCGCCTCAATTCAAAACTCATCGACCGTACGCTTGACCCCGCTCTGCGACATTTTACGAGAATACCAAACGATCTCTATCAACAGACACGGGCCCTCGTTCTTGATCGTTACCGAACGGACGTCCGTTCCTCAATCTGGAAAGCATTGGCAGGCATCCGCAATTGTCCGCTGTTATCGGGAAAAGGGGCAAAATGACGAAACAAACAAAAGTTGTCGCGATGGTCCAGCTTCCGCCCCCCATGCATGGGGCCGCGCAAATGAACCGACATGCTGTTACCGCGCTGGCCAAGAACTTTGACTTGCACGTCATTGAAATGCGCTTTGCCCGAACACTGTCCGCGCTAAACCGGTTTTCCTTGCGAAAGGTGGGCATGGCGATGTGGTTGATACTGCAGATGATCCGAGCCTTGCCGCGTGCAGATGCCCTTTACATTTCTTTTGCCCCAACTGGTTTTGCCTATTACCGCGACTGTCTTTATGTTCTTGTGGCAAAGTTATTTGGTGTTCCGGCAATCCTGCACCTGCATGGACGCGGCCTTCCGGCTATGCGTCGCTCCCGCTGGTCAAAGACCCTACAACAACTGGTTTTCAAAGATCAGACTGTCGTCTTGTTGGGCGAACGGCTGAGACCCGAAATCGAGGGACTGCAATGCCACAGTTCCGTGATCAACAATTGTCTGGATACGGACGCTTTCCTGCCGCCATCTGCCACACCCTGGTCCCCACATGACCCTGTAAGATTGTTGTGGTTGTCCAACCTGTTCAAGGCCAAGGGCATCGAAACCTTGCTGGTAGCCTGTACAATCCTTCGAGCTCAGGACACCAACTGCCATCTCACGATCGCCGGTGCCAATGGGGATATCGAAGAGACGGATCTCCTCTCTTTGCTGAACCGGTATCAGATGCAGGACGCAACCACCTTCTTGGGTGCAGTGCCTGCCTCATCACGGCAGGCGACCTTGCAAGATGCGGATCTGTTCATTTTTCCCAGCCACTACGCCAATGAAGCACAACCGCTTGTCGTCCTCGAAGCGATGGCGGCAGGGCTCCCGGTGATTGCGACGGACATCGCAACCTTACCCGAATTTGTCCAACACAACGCAACCGGTTTACTCTGCCCGCCAAAAGACCCGGCAAGGCTGGCAAAGATGATCAAACATGCAATTCATGCTCAGGCAATAGTGACAAATATGCGCGATGACGCCTACAAGCTTTGCTGTGACAAATTCAGCCAAGACAAGTTTGCGGACCGTCTGGTCGAACTGGTGCATGACGTTGTCGAAAAACGCTGACGCGCGGCACGTCATTTCGTACCATTATTGGTAACGTTATTTGCACAATCAGGTGGGCCGCAATGGATCGGGATGCATTCAACGCCTTTTGCAAGTCACTCCCCCACACAACGCACGTTGTTCAATGGGGTGGTGCGGACGTATGGAAAGTGGGCGGCAAGGTGTTTGCCATCGGTGGCTGGACCAAGAATGAGACACTTGGCATCACATTCAAGACATCCGAGATCGGCTTTGAGGTCCTCAGGGAAATGCCCGGCCTGCGCCCCGCACCATATTTGGCATCACGCGGTATGAAGTGGATACAGCATTACGATGCACCGGGCCTAAGTGAAGATGATCTCAAGGATCATCTAAAGAGCTCGCATCGCATCGTCGCCAAGGGTTTGACGAAGAAACTGCAGCGCGAGCTCAATCTTTACCAGGACGAATAGACCGGGTCTCCTAGAGACGCCAGAGATCGATACCGGCAGGTACCTCATCACGCGGCAGAACCGCCCGCACATCGGCAACAAAGCCCTTGCCATCCTTAAGCAGACTGCTGATCAGCGGCCAGCCCTTGGCAACATATTCCTTGTGCGACACGGCCAGTACGAGGGCATCGGCCGGTTTCAGCCCACTGTCAGAGCAAAGCTTAAGGCCGTCAAATTCGTGGGCCACTTCTTCCTTGTCGGCGTGAACATCATGAACCTGCACATTGATACCGGCGTCTTCCAGCGAGCGAATGATATCGATGACGCGCGTATTGCGAATATCGGGCACATCTTCCTTGAACGTCAGGCCAAGTACGGTAACAGTCGGGTTTTTGGTCGCCCCTTCACGCAGCAGCGCGCGAATAACCTTGTTGGCAACCACTTCACCCATCCCGTCATTCACCCGACGCCCCGCCAGAACCACTTGCGGATAGTAGCCAAGCTCTTCGGATTTGTGGGTCAGGTAGTACGGATCAACGCCAATGCAATGACCGCCAACCAAACCCGGGGTAAATTTCAGGAAGTTCCATTTGGTACCCGCAGCTTCAAGCACATCACGGGTATCAATACCGGCCCGATCAAAGATCAACGACAACTCGTTCATCAACGCGATATTCAAATCACGCTGGGTGTTTTCGATCACCTTTGCCGCCTCGGCCGCCTTGATGGTTGGCGCCTTGTGGACACCGGCGGTCACCACGCTGCCATAAACATCGGCCACGATATCAAGCGTTGCCTGATCCTGGCCCGAAACAACCTTGGTAATGGTCGTAAATCGATGTTCGCGATCACCCGGGTTAATGCGTTCCGGAGAATAACCGACCGTAAAATCGGTGCCTGCTTTTAGCCCCGAAAGGTATTCAAGGATCGGCACACATTCTTCTTCGGTTGCACCCGGATAGACCGTGCTTTCGTAAACAACAATGTCGCCCTTTTTAAGAATGGCGCCAACGGTTTTCGAAGCAGAGCGCAGCGGTGACAGATCCGGACGGTTTGAACCATCAATCGGTGTTGGCACAGTGACAATATGGAAATCGGCCTTGGCAAGGTCACTGGCATCAGCGGTCAGCAACAACTCGGCGGCAGCAAGTTCATGGTCATCGACCTCACCGGTCGCGTCATGCCCTGCTTTGAGCTGGGCGATACGTGCCTGATTGATATCAAACGCCACGGTACGACCACATGACGTGCCAAAAGCCACCGCGACCGGCAACCCGACATACCCCAAACCGACAACCGAAATCTTGCGTCCGTGACTCATGCTTAAAACCCTGCAAACAAACTGGTTGCCGATTTGTAGCCACCTCGTCATGCCCCGTCAATTACTTAGGTTGTCCAATCTCGGGGCTGTGACATTTTCTGGCCAAACACGCCCCAAAAATGACGACACTTGTACCAGTACCCGGAAAGTGATCTAGTTCAGGTTCATCCTTCGCAACATGCGACGTCATTGACATGCGCCTTATCTTTCTGGCCCTTTCTGTCCTGCTGCTCGTGACAAGCCACGCGATAGCGGTACAACCGACCTCGCAGATCCGGGTGGTTTTCCCCTATATTCCGTTGATGGCGGAAAGCAAGGATCACGGCGTTTTCATTGATATGTATACGGAAATAGCAAGACGGTCGGACACTGACGTCGTCATTGACATTCTGCCGGTACGGCGCGCGGTGCAGGACTTCATAAGCGGCAAGTATGACGCGCTGGGAGCTTATCCGTCACTTTCTGACATTCCGGTCTCGTTGGCCTCGGTGCCGTTCTATCGCCGCGAAAATCTGATTTTTTACAGCACTGATCGCTTTGGCCGGGGCAGGGTTGAAAAGCTTGAAGACCTTGATGGCACGCGGGTGGGGCTATCTGCCTATCATTACCCTGACTATATTCTTGATCGTCAGGAACTCAGCATCGAACGCGTCCCCGGTGATACGTTTTTGTTGCGCATGATTGCCAGCAACCGTCTGGACGCCGCCATCATCGAACGTTTTTCGGGCAACCATGTCCTAAAGCTGCTTGGCCTTGAAGACTCGATCTCTGTTACCGACGATCCTGTCACCAGCGAAAATGTCCTGATCCTGTTCAAGGCCGATCTTGCCGGTATCAAGAACCGCAAGAGCTTCAACAAGACGATCTATGAAATGCTGTGCGACGGGACTCTGGCAAGACTGTTTGGCCGCGCAAGCCTTCTGCCTGACCAGATGATCATCGAACGTGAAATCCCTGCCTCAGCCATCCTTAAGGATTGCGACCCCAAAGCTATCTTCGCAGACCGGTGACCCGCCACGAAAAAAGGGCACGCTGCCGAAGCAACATGCCCTTCTCGTAAAATCCATCCTCGCGGTCCGGGCTTAGCCCTTCACCACGATATTGACCAGTTTCGGGGTCGGCTTGGCGACATAGATCACCTTGACGATGTCCTTGCCTTCAAGATGGCGGGCAACGTTTTCGTCGGCCTTGGCAAGCGCCTCGACCGTTGCCTGATCGGCATCGGCCGCCACCATCACCGAACCACGTTTCTTGCCATTGACCTGAACCGGGACTTCGAACTCGTCATCCTTGGCCTTTTCGGCATCAAACTCCGGCCAGTCGAACTTGATGACTGATTTCTTGGCACCGAATTCATCCGCTGCCATCCGGCTCATCAGCTCTTCACCCAGATGCGGGGCAAACGGGGCGACCATCAATGCAAGCGCCTTGGCATGATCGTCATGCACGGCATTCTGCTTGGTCAGCGCGTTGGTGAGCTCAATCAAGGCCGCAATTGCGGTATTCAAACGCAGATCGGCAATATCACCGGTCACCTTGGCAATCGTCTTGTGCAGAAGCGTTTCGATCTTTCCATCCACGCTATCGGTCCGCTCCATCTGGGTCGTGACTTTCCAGACATTGGACAGGAACCGCATCATGCCGACAATCGCGTCATACTGCCACGGTTTGGAGCTATCAAGCGGCCCCATATACATCTCGTAGGTTCTGAACGTATCAATCGTGTACTGATCACACACTTCTTCAGGCGGGATACCGTTTTTGTATCGTTTGCCCATCTTGCCCGGCACGGTCGTCAGCTGCTCATCGGTTTTGGCGTTGAACGGCACCTTCTTGCCATCGACATCGCGCATTTCAACATCATGGATGTCGACATAAACGCCGCGCGCATCGGTATAGGCATCGGCCGTAATCATGCCCTGGTTAAACAGCTTCTGGAACGGCTCGGGTGTGCTGACATAGCCAAGATCAAACAGGACCTTGTGCCAGAAACGCGAGTACAGAAGATGCAGCACCGCATGTTCCGCGCCGCCAACATAAAGGTCAACCGCACCCGGAAGGGCGTTACCGTCCTTGTCCGTGCTGTTTGCCCAATAGGCCGCGGCATCATCTGATGCAAACTTGGCATCATTCTTGGCATCGAAATAGCGCAGGTAATACCAGCAAGACCCTGCCCAGTTCGGCATGGAGTTGGCATCGCGTTTGAACGCGCGCACTTCATATTCCGCACCCTCATGGGTGTGTTTGGTGCCAACTTCTGCATCGACCGGCAGAACCGAACCATCAGAAAGGACAATCCCGGTGACTTCCATCCAGTCCTTGGCGCGTGCAAGCGGCGGTTCCGGCTCGGAATTCGGGTCTTCGTTTGATTTCGGTTTGAAATCGGTCATTTCCGGCAGAACGACCGGCAAGGCTGCCTCGGCAATGCCGTGAACCTGATCGGTTTCTTTATCGAACAGGACCGGGAACGGCTCCCCCCAATAACGCTGACGCGAGAACAGCCAGTCACGCAGCTTGTACTGCACGCGACCGCGGCCAATGCCCTTGGCTTCCATCCATTCGATGATCTTGGCCTTGGCATCCGGGGTCGAAAGACCGTTGATTGAAACCTCGTCATTGGCGGAATTGATCGTCTCGCCAACTTCGGTCTGGGCAAGTTTGAATGCGCCCGGCTCTGCCTCATAGCGCGCCAGAAGCGTTGCCGCATCAGCATCCGCCGCATCAGCCGGGGCATTTTCCTTAAGCCAAGCTTCGGACGGCTTGGTGGTTGCCTTGATCGGCAGATCGAATTTATGGGCAAATTCAAAGTCGCGCTGATCGCCAGCCGGAACCGCCATGATCGCACCGGTGCCATAGCCCATCAGGACATAGTCGGCAATCCAGACCGGGATTTCTTCACCGGTGACCGGGTTGGTCGCATGCGCGCCAATAAACACGCCGGTCTTTTCGCGTTCGGCATCATCCTTGGCCGAAACGGCCTTAAGCTCGGACGCCTGCGCACGGTATGCCGCAACGTCGGCCTTTTTATCGGCGGCGCAAAGCTTATCGACCAGCGGATGCTCAGGTGCGAGAACCATATAGGTCGCGCCAAAGATCGTGTCCGGACGGGTGGTGTAAACCGCGATTTTCTCGTCTGCACCGTCGACGGTCTTGACCGGGAAGTTCACCCGCGCACCGACAGAACGGCCAATCCAGCCCTTCTGCATCTCGACCACGCCATTTGGCCAATCAAGCCCTTCAAGGTCTGCCACCAGACGATCGGCATAGTCGGTAATGCGCAACATCCACTGTTTCAGCGGACGTTTATAGACCGGGTAATCACCACGTTCGGATTTTCCTTCGTTGGTGACTTCCTCGTTCGACAGAACCGTGCCCAGCATCGGGCACCAGTTGACCGGCACCTCATCGACATAGGCCAGACGCCCGCGATCAATTGCACGATCAATCTCTTTGCCCTCGGCTTTGGTGCCTTCGCCAATCACCGATTTCGGCTGTGGCACGCCATCTTCATCAAGCAACCACGCACCAGATTCAAGCAATGGGCGCAATTCGGCAATCGGGCGCGCACGCCCATTGATCACCTGCCCCTGCGGGCCTTTCCATTCCACGGTCGGATCATAGAAGCTGTTGAAAAGCTGCAGGAAGATCCACTGCGTCCATTTGTAATAGTCGATATCGGTCGTGGCGAAACGACGATGCGGGTCATGACCAAGGCCGATGACCTCAAGCTGACGCAGCATGTTTTCGATATTGGCTTCGGTCGTGATGCGCGGATGCTGGCCGGTCTGGATGGCAAACTGTTCTGCCGGCAGACCAAAGGCATCAAAGCCCATGGAATGCAGAACGTTTTTGCCGCGCATGCGTTCGAACCGTGCCTTGACGTCCGTCGCGATATAGCCCAGCGGATGGCCGATATGCAGGCCAACCCCGCTTGGATAGGGGAACATGTCCAGGATGACGCTTTTCTTCTTGCTTGCGTCGAAATCGGCATCGCCGGGATTTGGCGTACGATAGGTATCGTTTTCACGCCAATAAGCCTGCCAGCGCTTTTCAAATTCCCGCGCACTTTCCTGATAGTTCGCCACGCTCAATCAACTCCTGCCTGTCAAACCCCGACCCTGGCGTCCGGCGCTGCCCAAACGGCGCGCCACCCCCGGATCGGGTTCCAAAATATTCTTAAGCAGTGTTCATAAGCGCGCTTTGATCGACGTGCAACATCAGATAACGAGATTTCTGGCGAAAATCGGTCGATTTCCACAAACATTCCCCGGCAGTCAAAGACAACGCAAAACACAAACCACCCTTGCAGCTGCATCAACCCTGCCTGTACATGAGGACTGGATTTTTCCGCCTTTCCATGCCATATTGAAGTTTGAATTTTATCAAGCGGTCAGCTGCATGCGTAATTGCAGCGCAGGTTTGCTTGGAAAAGTGCTGATTGTCAGCACCGCGCTTAACGCATTCCGTCCAGGGAGGACGTTTATGGATATCACCATTGGTGGTCTGTCATCCCAACAATCCGGGGCATCAAGCCGCTCGGCACAATCCTATTTGCCGGGACAAAGTGATTCTGAGAAAACCGGAAACAATGGCGCATCTGCATTTGCGGCTGCGACGTCTGTTTCGCTGTCTTCTGAATCCGCAACCCGCCTATCGGCGGACAACATTGTTGCCGCGATCAATGAAAGCCTGCAATCGACCGGTCTGTCGATCCAGGGTGTTAATCCCGACGATTACACACCCGAAGGCGTTGCTGACCGCATTCTCGCCCGCGTCGGCGATCTGATTGCATCCAATGCAAGTTCCGAGGCCGAAGCCCGCGAGATCTTTGATCAGGCAAGCGAAGGCATTCAGGCCGGTCTTGAAGATGCCCGCGCCATCCTTGACGGACTGGGCGCGCTCAATGACGAAATCAATGGCAATATCAACGAAACCGAAGAACGCCTGAATGAAGGCCTGCAAAGCATCGAGCAACGCCTGACCGAGCTGTTTAACAGCAGCGCGTCAGAAGAAGCGGCCGAAGCCGCAACGCCGGAACGCGATGAACAGGTCCTGCAGTCGCAGGTCACCCAGACCGCACAGGCAAGTCAGGCCTACGCCGAAGCTGGCAGCAATGCCCAGCGCAACGCTCCGCGTTATGGCACCAACGGCTGATAAAGCACTCAAACATCTGTATTCATTAAAAGCCGGTCATTTCCTGACCGGCTTTTTTGCATTCCAAGACCAACCGGATCCACCCCATTAAGGATA
The DNA here is from genome assembly GCF_002295455.1 of Thalassospira sp. UBA848. Lineage (NCBI taxonomy): Bacteria > Pseudomonadati > Pseudomonadota > Alphaproteobacteria > Rhodospirillales > Thalassospiraceae > Thalassospira > Thalassospira sp. UBA848. Next base: position 24,267 of record NZ_DBGS01000022.1, read on the forward strand.
GGCTCTTCTTTTAGTCAAAGATTTCAATTGGTTAACTGAAGCCTTCCAGTAGCTTCCGCCTTGCACAGCTCCAAAAACCATTTTAATGTATATTCACGGTTCGCTCATGTAGAGGGACCTTGCAGGTCTAAATTCAATCAGACCTTTACAGTTCAGGTAGGAACTCGGACGTGGCACTCAATATTATTTCAAACTATGCGGCCAATCTTGCGCATCGCAATCTGACGGCGTCCGATGCGGCGGCGACCCGTTCGCTGGCCAAGCTGTCTTCGGGTACGCGGGTTGTATCGGCGCGCGACGATGCGGCGTCGATGGCGATTGGCGCGCGTTTAAATGCCACCGCACAGTCGTTAAAAACCGCCGCAGTCAATGTCGGGCAGGCCAATTCCATGTTGCAGATTGCCGACGGCGGCATGGCAACGATTGATGACATTCTGGTGCGAATGAAGACCCTTGCGGTTCAGGCATCATCGGGCAACCTGTCCGATACCGAGCGCGGGTTCCTCAATGACGAGTTCACCGAACTGCGCGACGAGATTGATCGCATTTCATCCTCGACCAATTTCAATGGAATTCAGTTGCTCGGCGATGGTGGCGATGTCTCGCTTAACTATGCGCTGTTTAATCCCACGGGCCTGGCCGAAGACCTGTCGCCGGCCAACGGGTTCGACAAGATCGGGATCACCGACAACAATTACTGGGCAACCGACGCCAACGATAACGGCGTGACCGATAACGAATTCAAGGTCCATTTCATCAAGGTCGGAAATACGGCCATGCTGAACATCTTCACAACGATTGATGGTGCGACCAGCCGCGAACAAAGTATAGACATCACCGATCTTGCCACGGGTGGCACGCAGGCCCTTGGCCCCGGTGAAACCACCACCATCAATTTTGATGAACTTGGCCTGACACTTGATCTGAACTCGAACATTGGCGGCATCATTGCCAATACCATCACGCTGGGCTCGGACGGGGCCGGTGCAGATGGTTATGCGACAGCACAGGTGATTGGCGGCGGCGCGACACCGGGCGACAACAGCACCGTGCGCATGCTTTCCGATCAGGGCCAGCAACTTGCTGACAATATTTCCTTCCAGGTCGGGGCTGGCAACACATCCAATGACCGGCTTGCGATCAATTTCCAGTCGGTCGACAGTTCAGAACTTGGTACGGGTGCCAATGGAAGCCAAAGCAGCCTTGAGGACCTTGGCACCAACGCTATTAACACCGCGGCGACTGCACAAAACGCGGTCGAGGTCGTTACGCGCGCGATTGATGACCTGCAGCGTGCACGCGCCAATGTCGGGACCTACCAGAACCGTCTGGATTTTGCAGGCCAGAATCTTGCTACCATGATCGAGAATATAGAAGAGGCGCGCTCTACCCTGCTGGACCTCGACGTGGCGGCAGAGATGACGAACTTTACCTCGAAACAGATTCTGGTCCAGTCGGGCATCGCCATGCTCGCACAGGCCCAGCAGATGCCACAGAACCTGTTACGCTTGCTGCAAGGTTGATTGAGCCCCCTTCCAGCAAAGCCATGGAGCCCTGCGACACATCGCAGGGCTCTTTGTTTTGAATAACGTCCTGCGGTTTTCCCCACGAAATGAATCACTTGCGCCTGCGCAATGTGGCATGAAACGACAGGCGTGCTTTCCCCTGCACGACGTTACATTGCGCATTAAAAACACACTTCCCGCTCCCCTTGATCAGATTGATCTTGTGCTCCGCGCAGGGCCTTCTTTTTTTGAGCCGGTATCCACCAAAAGAAATCGCGCTTTGGCTCCTCTCGAAACCCCTCCTTTGGCATAGGAGACTAATTTATCATTATTATTCAATAACTTACTTTTGAGATACTTCTAATATTAGCTATTGCAATTTCATATTTCTCTAATTAACCTTTTGCGCAGTTGGCCTCATGTAGGGGTCCGGATCGCCGCCACCATTTGTTTTGCTTGTTCAGGTAGGAACTGCGACATGGCGTTAAATATTCTATCCAATCACGCGGCCAATCTTGCACATCGCAATCTGGCACGCGCCGAAGAAGCGACGAACAGATCGCTTCTGAAACTGTCATCAGGACAGCGTGTGGTTTCCGCACGTGATGATGCAACGTCTATGGCTATCGGGGTGCGGCTGGATTCAACGGCCTCGACCATTACATCGGGAATTGTCAATGTGGGGCACGGCAATTCCATGCTCCAGATTGCAGATGGGGGCATGGCCACCATTGATAATATTCTGGTGCGTATGAAAACCTTGGCCGTTCAGGCCGCATCGGAAAACCTGCCGGATACCGAACGCGGGTTTCTCAATGACGAATTCACTGGTTTGCGCGATGAGATCAATCGCATCGCGTCCTCGACCAGCTTCAACGGCATCCAGTTATTGGGCGATGGCAGCGATGTCTCGCTTGATTACTCCGATCTTGAAGCTGGCGGCACGGCCAATGCCCTGTCGCACGCCAATGGCTTTTCCAATGTTGCCATTACCAATGACAATTATTGGGCTGGCGATAACGACGAAGACGGTCTTGGCGATAACAGTGTTCGGTTTGACCTGATCAAAACCGGCGACAGGATCATGCTGAATGCTTCGTCCGAAATTGATGGCACCGCTTCGCACCGCTCGCAAAGCATCGACATCACCGACTATGCCACCGGCGGGGCCAAGGCACTTGAAATCAGCGCGAGACAAAGCCTTGAATTCGACACGCTCGGGGTCAAGGTCGATCTGAACTTTAACATCGGTACCACGGTGTCCAACGCCCTTTCGCAGGGTGCTGACGGTGCCGGTGCAGATGGATCAGCCAGTGCGCAGGTTCTTGGGTCCTCGCCGGTACTCTCCGTTACTGAAGATCGGGGCAACAAGCTTTCTGATCGGGTTTACTTGCAGGTCGGTGGCGGGGCAACGGCTGCGGATCAGGTTGCGATCTCGATGACTGCTGTGGATGGCGCAACCCTTGGCAGCGGAAAGACCGGCACTGAACCCAGTCTTGATGATCTGGGCAAGAATGCCATTGCCTCAACGGTCAAGGCGCGCAAGGCGCTTGAAACCATTACCCGTGCGATTGATGACATTCAGCGCGCACGCACAAATATTGGCACCAACCAGAACCGCCTGGACGTTGCCAGCACCAACCTTACTGCGACACTGCAGCATGTCGAAGAAGCACGTTCCAGCCTGCTTGATCTCGATGTTGCAGCGGAACTGACCGACTATGCCTCCAACCAAATTCTGACCCGAACGAGCGTTGCGATCCTTGGTCGCATCAGCGAAATGCGCCAGAACCTGTTACGCTTGCTGGAAGGTTGAAGAGCCGCCTTTCAGTTTGTGTAGGGAGCCCTGCGCGATGGCGTGGGGCTTCTTACCCTCATTGCGCTGCAAAACATCCTTTAAACCGCAGTGGATTTAAGTTTATGGTCATAGCCCAACCCAAAGGGAAGCTGACCGACCATGACCACCACCCCGACTTCCGAAACCTGGCAAAACCTCTCGACTGACTGGATCACCTGGGCGGAACGCCTGGCGCCTGCGGCCGAGAAAATCAATCGCCATATGATCGAGACAGCGGACCTCAAGGGTCTTTCGGAGAAACGCAATGGTGCCCCGCTTGAAGTCCTTGATCTGGCGTCCGGGGTTGGGGAACCTGCTTTTTCCTTTGCCCGTGCGCTGGGTGGCGGCAGTGAGGAAGACCAGGTCAACATCCCCGGCGTGACCGGAACTGTCACCGCATCCGATATCGTGCCCGACATGTGCGACGCCCTGATGGAACGCGCGTCCGAAGACGAAATTTCCAACATCAAGGCCATTCCGGCCAATATGGAAAACCTGCCCTTCGAGGATCAAAGCTTTGATGTCGTATCATGCCGTTTTGGCGTGATGTTTTGCGATGACCCGGACAAGGCGCTTCGCGAAGCTTTTCGTGTTCTGCGCCCCGGCGGCAAGGCCGTTTTCATGGTATGGGCCCCCTTGATCGACAATCCCCTGTTCGCCGCCATGGATGCCGTTCTGGGCAATATTCTGGGCATCGGCTTTGATAAAGCCGGACTTGATCCGTTTTGCTTTGGCGATGCGGACAAGTCGATGATGCGTCTGGAAAATGCAGGCTTTACCGGGATCGAGGCCACCAGCCACAGCCCAGCGGGCCGCATTCCCGAAACAGCCCCCTTCTGGAAACCGCAAATGGATATGCTGTTTGGCAATGTCCTGCGCAAGTCATCGGACATGGAAGTCGGCGCGATCAATGCCGCGATGTTTGAAACATTGGCCCCTTATATCGAAGACGGCCATTTTCAGGTCCCGATTTGTTTTCACGTACTTAGCGGCACACGCGCGTGATAAAGCCCGCCGTCTGACACCTGATTTCCATCAGGAACCAAGCATTCCTGCGCGTCCTGCATGGCCTCATGCGTGGATTTTTGCTTGCGTTCGGGCACACGCCATGGCAAACCCCGCCCCCTTGGAAGGATGATCCTTCCCCTGTCGTAGCACCAGGTTAAAAACACGAAAGACTGATCATTATGAAGACGATTGTCGTCTGCTCTGGCGGGCTGGATTCCGTCACGCTGGCCTATAAGGTCGCGGTCGAGCACAAGCTCCATTCCCTGATTTCATTCGATTATGGCCAGCGCCATAAAAAGGAACTCGATTTCGCCGCCCGCACGGCGCGTGATCTTGGCGTCCGGCATCACATTGTTGATCTGACACCTGTGGGTGCGCTTCTTTCCGGATCGTCGCTGACCAGCGATGAAATTGATGTGCCCGATGGCCATTACGCCGAAGAAACCATGCGCGTTACCGTGGTGCCGAACCGCAATGCCATCATGCTGTCTGTGGCCTTTGGTGCTGCTGCCAGTGCCGGGGCCGATGCGGTTGCCACAGCCGTTCATGGCGGGGATCATTTCATCTATCCCGATTGCCGCCCCGATTTCATCAATGCCTTCCAAACCATGCAGAACCATGCGCTTGAAGGTGTCGGGGACGTCTCGCTTTACACCCCGTTTGTAAAGGTCTCCAAGGCAGACATTGCTGCCGAGGCGGGCCGACTGGGCGTGCCGGTCGATCTGACGTGGTCGTGTTACAAGGGCGGGGAAACCCATTGCGGACGATGCGGCACCTGTGTCGAGCGGCGCGAGGCGCTTGAACTGGCGCGCGTCAAGGATACGACCGTTTATGTCGATCGCGATTACTGGAAGCAGGCCCGCGCCGATCATATGGCGCGCAAGTTTGCCAAAGGCGAAACGAAAGCCACCTCCAGCGCGGCCGAGTAACACTTTCCATTTCCTGCACCATGGATGCCCGCCGAAGCTGGCATGACGGATCGACTGCAAACCCGCCTGATTTGGCACCGTCATCCCCGCGAACGCGGGGACCTCGATCCGCATGTTCGTGCTGGGAAAAATGGACGACACCGAAAGAAAACCGATGTTCACCATCACCAAACAATTCGCCTTTTCCGCCAGCCACCAACTAAGCGGCCTTGAAGAAGACCACCCATGTGCGCGCCTGCATGGCCATAACTATATCGTCGAGGTGGAGCTGAAGGGTGCGACGCTTGATGAACGCGGCTTTGTGCGCGATTACCGCGAACTGGGCCCGCTCAAACGCCTGATCGATGACGCGTTTGATCACCGTCACCTGAACGAGGTTCTTGGGCACGATCACCCGACCGCCGAACGTCTGGCATTGTTTTTCTATGAATGGGCGCATGATCGCTGGCCGGAAGTATCGGCTGTGCGCGTGTCCGAAACGCCAAAAACCTGGGCGGAATATCGTCCATGACGGCGCACGACCCCAACCTTGCCGACCTTTCCGATGCGCGCGGTAAAATCCGCATTTCGGAAATCTTTGGCCCGACCGTGCAGGGCGAAGGCGCGCTGATTGGCATGCCGACAGTGTTTGTCCGCACCGGCGGCTGTGATTTCCGCTGTTCGTGGTGCGACACGCTTTATGCGGTTGATCCGGCCTTTCGCGCCGACTGGAAACCTATGTCTGCGACCGAAGTTCTGGACGAAGTCAAAACGCTTTCCGGTGGCAAACCGATCCTGATTACGCTGTCGGGCGGCAACCCGGCCATCCAGCCATTGGGGGAACTGATCGCCATGGGCAAGGACGAAGGTTTTACCTTTGCCATCGAAACCCAGGGCAGCATCGCCAAGGACTGGTTTGCCGACCTTAATTTCCTGACCATCAGCCCAAAGCCACCAAGTTCCTCGACCAGTTTTGATAAGGACGCATTGCAGGCCTGCATGGATGCCGCACAGGCCAATGGCATGCTGAACGGCCCGGCGATTACCCTCAAATTCCCGGTGCGTGATGCGGCCGATCTGATGTTTGCCGATTATGTGAGGAACCTTCACATTGGCGTTCCAGTCTGTTTGCAACCGGTCAACACAACGCCCGCCGAACCGCACCCGGATGGCGCGGACGGTGTTGATATCGACGGCCTGACCGAACGGTATCGCTGGCTGGTCGATGAAGTCGCAAAGCGCAAATGGTTTGACGTACGGGTTTTGCCGCAATGGCACGTGCATGTCTGGGGCAACCTGCGCGGGGTGTGAGCCCGCACCCGCACTTTGCCAGTGATCAGAAAATATATTTTATCCGAAATAAGCGAGCCTTTCCCGCGCATTTAGGCGATAAATCCCGCTGCATGCCAATTGGCGCATTTGCTAGTTGCCCGCACACACACCATCTCTCCATTAGCGGGCGCGCTTTGCACCGGCAATTGGAAAGATCAAATCATGTCATTTCGCAGTTTTTCGAAGAGCCACGCAAACGCGGGCGCGAAGCCGGGTGCAAAATCGTCAGATACCGCAGCGGCCCCTGCCGCAAAGCCAAAGGCCGAAACTTCCCCTGCCGAAACCAAACCGACCGCGCATCAAGGCGCGAATGACTGATACCGTGCTGGCGGAGGTTATCCTCCGCCATCGCCTTTTCTGGCCGAATTTTCCGAACATCATGAACATGCAGGAAACGCACGTTTCCCGTTTCATAAAGGGCTGATGCCATGCAGCACAGCAGGATGACACACAAAACGGTGACCTTTGCGCATCCGTTTCACTTGCGCGGACATAGCGATCTGTTTCCGCCGGGAAGCTATGTCGTCGACACCACCGAAGAATTGATCGAAGGCGTTTCGATTACGGCCTATCGCAGGGTGTCGACCGATTTGCATCTGAAATACAAACATAACGGCATGATGGTCGACCGCATTCTTACCATCAAACCGGTTGATCTCGATATTGCCATGACACGGGATGCAGATCCGGACCGCCCTGAGCATCGTTGAGCCAGCCATCCCTTGAAACCCGCCAAATTCAAGCGCGCGTTTGTCATGCCTGGATGGTACACATATTTGTGCCAAACGTTGTGTTTTGGCCGAAAATCCCCATATATAATGTATACACCGTGCCTGTTCGCAGGCAGGGTGACAAATTGGCGCCAGCCCAAATGATGCCTGTGCGTCCCGAGCATATGACACAGGCATCGGCGCCCTACCGAATGACCCGAAGAGACCGGGGATTGCGGATCTTAAACCGCCCCAAAGGGGTGAACACTCAAAACAAAACCAGATCCGCACCGTCAACGGTCATCTTTCGGATGCTCGAAGGAGCCATGCTATGAGCATAACTCGCACAACCCATCGTACGGTGACGTTCTTTCATCCGTTCCATTTGCCCGGTCATGCCGGATTGCTTTCGCCTGGCGAGTATGAAGTCGACACCCTGGAAAAACTTGATCCCGATGCCGCGATGCGCAGCTATATCAAGCTGGAATGCCATATCCATCTCTGGGCGAAGGACGACATGAAGGACGGTATTGACGTCCTGATGGTCGAACCGCAGGTGCTTGAAGCCGCCCTTGCCCTTGATTCCGATCCGCTGCGTGAGGATGAGCGCAATCAAATGATCAAATCCTTTGGCGGCAGCCCAACGGATCACGCCGCCGCCTGATGTCATGCCAAGCCGAAAGGTAGACTGCATTAGGCAACCCGGGCAGAGAACGCTATCAACTGATCGCTTCCCAACACCTCTGCCCTGCATATGATTATGGATTTATGGCAGCCAGATCACCGGTGTCAGCCACCCGTGATCTTGCAGGATTTTGACACCGTCCAACACGGGAATGGCAATCCAGAACCACATCGCATCGCGGGTGGTGGCCAAAAACAGGGCCGGTCGGCACGAAATCTCTTTCTCGTCACGCCAGCGGAACCATGTCGGGCGAAAACGCGGAACCGTATTCACATAGCGTTTGAATGCTTGGCCAAACCGTTCCGCCAGCATGGCCTCCTCACGCAGCACCACATGCCGGAACACCGCCCAGCACAAAGCTGCCGAGACCAGCCCGATGGTAATACTGCCGGTCTGGGCACCTGCGCCAAATGCACCGATGAAGCTGAAAACATAAAGCGGGTTTCGACACATCGAATAGGGACCGGACGTCACCAGTTCGGTCTTTTTGCGCCCGCCAATATAAAGCGAACACCAGCCCCGCCCCACGATGCAGACCATGATCGCCATCATCCCGATAACCTCGATAACGTGGTGCCATACACTGCTGCGATCAAATCCTGCACGGGTAAAACAAACCAACGCCAAAAGCAGCACAACACCAAGGCGAAGCGTCCATTTTCGGTAGCGCTGGATGCGCTGTAAATCTTTCGCCGCGTGTTCGTCTGTTGCAGAATTGAAACTGGGTTGAATGGTAAAACGTGGTTGCTGCATGAATGCCCCCTTGGGAAAAAGAGGCCACAGCATCCGCGATCACCCAATCTTTGGCGTCCAATGCTGTTGATCCGGTCCCTCAATTGGCGGTTCGGACGCATCGGCAGCAAGCATTGTTCCCCGGCGCGCTGCTTCGCGCACGGCGCTTGGTGTTTCTCCGGTAATCTTTTTGAAGGCAAGATTAAAAGTCGATTTCGAATTGAACCCGACACTTAGCGCGATATCAAGAATGGTACGATCAGGCTCAAGCACCAAAACCGACCGTGCTTCATCAATGCGCGCGGTATTGACGAAATCAAAGAAGCTTTTGCCGACATGATGATTAAGCACATAGGACAGCTGATTGGGTGTTATGCCAACCGCACGCGCCAGTTTCGGCAACGACACCAGCGGGTCCAGAAGAATATCCCCCCGCGCCTGAATGTCTTCAAGGCGCACCAAAGCCCGTTCTACACCATCTGGATCAAGCAACGGACGCGGGGTTGCATCGTCAGGCACGCGCTGATCCGTCCGAGCTATTTGCACGGGCGGATTTTCGTCTGGTGACATGGCCGTTTGGCTTTGCACATCGCCGGCTTCATTGGCATCATCCAAGGCATCATCTGATGGCCAATCAGCCATGACAAACACCGCCGGCTGCGTGGCGATTTCATAACTCATGGCAAACAGCACCAGTGCAAACGCGATCTCGGTGCCAAACATTTCGGCATTATCGGGCAAGTAAAGCTCAACAATCTTGCTTACCGCGACCGTAACAAACACGAAGGTCAGGCCACCCAGAACCACGCCAATCCAGCGTTGCATGGCCTTGCGATCCGCACCAAGCTGCTCTTCGGTCTTGCGCAAATAGCGGCCAGCCACCTGCCACAACAGGACAATATATATCGTTATCTGGATAAAGATCGCACCCCAGCTAAAGGCATCAACGAATTCCGCGATCGTATATTGCCCTGCCCAAACGGTCCTACCACCATTATGTGTGACAACCCACGCGGTCAGGTTAAACACCACAAATAGCAAGATGAAATGCCCCCACGGGCGGCGCGACGGGTTGCCCGAAATTTCCTGGAAATAAAGGTAGACCGCAGGCGCAATCGCAAAATTGATCGGACTAAAGAACAGATCAAGCAGCCCGCCCATATCGGCCGAGACTAAAGGTTCAGCCACATCCTCAATCAGATTGAGCGCGACAGCAGCAATAAACAGCATCATCCATCGGTTGGCCCCAAAGGCACGCGAACCTTCGGACCGCAGAATAAGACACAGAAACACCGCCTGTGCGACGCCGACGGCTGCGACCACAGCGCTTACATAATACGTCCAACCGGTCATTCCGGCATGCTCCTGATTTTTCAGATGGATCTTCAGACGACGAACAATGTCCGGCCCGCTCGACTATATCGTTTCAATATACACAGCCGGACACTATCGGCGTCCGATTATGCACAGGCGGACGCCGCCCGGGATCGACTTTGCGAAAGTGATCACTCGATGGTCACCGATACCCCGACCCCGTCCGATCATCACAACAATCATGTTGTAACACGAACCAAACATGCTTCGTCCAGATTGAAGGGCTGTCACAAAAGGTTCCATCATATTTAATTGACTATATCGAATTGATATATGATAGTTCGATATATATCGGATTGATATAGTCGTTTTGGTAACTTCCCCCGCCGCGGCATACTCAGTCCCGGATGCGTAAACAAGGATACAGAACACAAGATGGACGTACGTACTTTATGTCTGGGTGCCCTGATGGGTGGCGAGGCAACAGGATATGAAATCCGCAAGATGTTTGAAGATGGCACCTTCAGTCATTTTCAAATTGCGTCCCTTGGTTCGATCTATCCTGCACTGACCAAATTGACCCTGGATGGTCTGGTGACATTTGTTGAACATGAACAGGAAAACAGACCGGACAAGAAGATCTATCAACTGACGCAAGAAGGGCGCCGCACATTCCTGCGCACCCTTTTGCAAACAAGACCGGCTGAAGATCGCTATCGGTCCGACATTCTGTTCATGCTGACCTTTGCCGAGGAAATGCCCATCGAGCTGACCGAAGCACTGATTGACGAGTTTGCCGCACGTCACGAGTTGATGAGCCAGCAGATTGATCCGGAAAGCACCGACAAACCGGCGCATCAAAAATCGAATGTCCGCGATGAAAATGGCGAACTCAAACCGGGATGTTGTTTTGTTGCCGGGCTGGGACAGGCCATGTGTGACGCAACGCTGAAGTTTATTCGAGAAAACAAGCAAGGCCTGCTTGATGAACTGAAAAGTCGCAAGACCAAAAAATCCTGACAGGCCGATGCCAAAGCAGCACGCAAGATTGCATGGCGAGGAAACACAGAGCGCAAGACGCGCCCGATACTGCCACTGACGCATTCCGGCAACGGAATATTTGAGGGAACAGAACAATGAACGCTTCTCGACTGATCGCTATTCTGCTGGTCGTAGGGACCGTTATATGGATCGGCAGCTCCTATATGACGGGAGATGATGCGACCGATCAGACCGCAGCAAACGACACCGCGAGCGAAAGCGAAACCGCCAAGCCATTGGCCAGTGTGCGAACCATCACCAGCAAAGCGGTTGATCACGTTGATCATCTGCGCATTACCGGACGCACCGAAGCGGTCATTTCTGTTGAAATTCGTGCCGAAACCGAAGCCCGTGTCGTTGAAATCGGCGCGGTCAAGGGTCAAGCCATTCAGAAAGGCGACTTGATTGCCCGTCTCGACATTGGCGACCGTCAGGCCCGTGTTGCCAAGGCCCGTGCCCTTGTGGCCCAGCGCGAACTTGAACATTCCGCTGCTGAAAGTCTGGCCCAGAAGAATTATCGCTCCAAAACCGGCGTCGCGCAGGCGCTTGCCCTGCTCGAGGAAGCACGGGCTGATCTGACCATTGCGCGCACGGAACTTGGCAATACTGAAATCCGCGCGCCATTTGACGGCATTGTTGAAGAACGCCCGGCCGAGGTCGGAGACCTTCTTTCGATTGGTGATCCGCTTGCGACGCTTATTCAGGGCGACCCGATGCTTGTCGTTGCCCATGTGCCCGAACATTCCATCCGCGCGATTGATCTTGGGCAGTTGGCCACAGTCACGCTGTTTGATGGCAGTACGCATGACGGTATTGTGCGCTATACCGCACGCGTATCGGACAATGACACCCGCACCTTCCGTGTTGAAGTCGAAATGGAAAATGCCGATCTGCGCATTCCCGATGGCATGACCGCCCAGCTTGAAATTCCGGTCGGCACCAAACGCGCCCATCAGGTGACGTCTTCTGTACTGACACTCAATGACGAGGGCGAACTGGGTGTTCGCGCCATTGTTGATGACAACAAGGTCGATTTTCTGCCGGTCGAACTGCAGGGCGGCAGCCGCGACCGCATCTGGATCGGTGGCCTTCCCGAAGAGTTTGAGCTGATCGTTGTTGGCCATGACTGGGTCAAGGAAGGTGCAACCGCCAATGTTGTCCACCTTGAAACAGACAAGGATGGCCTGCCCATCATGCAGGATGAAAACTCGCCTGTTTCAGGGGCCGGTGAAAACGGCCAGACCCTTTCAGAAAACACCGCGCACTAGCGCGTATCATGAGGAGATAAGACATGTCCCTGATTGATCACGCGCTGAACAGGTCGCGCACCGTCATTCTGGTTCTTATTCTGCTGCTGGCTGCAGGCTGGGCAGGCTATAACGCCATTCCCAAGGAAGCCGACCCGGATGTGCAAATCCCGGTTTTGTATGTCACCATGCATCATGACGGTGTTTCACCCGAAGATGCCGAACGTCTTCTTTTGCGCCCGATGGAACAGGAACTTCGGTCCATCGAAGGGGTGAAGGAAATGCGTTCGCAGTCCTATCAGGACGGCGCATCCGTAACCCTTGAATTTTATTCTGACGTCGAGATCGACGAAGCACTGGCCGATGTCCGCGAACGGGTTGATATCGCCAAATCCGAGCTGCCTGACGACACCGATGACCCCGAAGTTCACGAAGTCAACCTGTCGCTGTTCCCGGTTCTGGTTGTTACGCTTTCCGGTGATGTGCCTGAACGTGCATTGCTGCGCATGGCACGTGACCTGAAAGACGCGATTGAAGGCCTGCCTGCGGTTCTTGAGGCCAACCTGGCCGGTGACCGTGAAGAACTGGTCGAATTCATCATCGACCCGATGAAGATCGAGGCCTACCGCCTGAACGGTGTCGATATCGTGACACTGGTGCGCAATTCGAACGCGCTTGTGGCGGCCGGCGCCGTTGATACCGGTAACGGACGCTTCAACATCAAGGTGCCCGGTCTTTTTGAAAGCGTTGATGACATTCTTGATATGCCGCTTCTGGTTGATGGTGATTCCGTCATCCGCTTCCGCGACATTGGCGAGGTGCGCCGTACCTTCAAGGATGCCGAAAGCTTTGCCCGCCTGAACGGCGAACCGGCGATTGCGATCGAGGTTTCCAAACGTGTTGGCGAAAACATCATCGAAGTTATCGATGCCATCAAGGCCACCACCGCAGAAGCCCAGGAAAGCTTCCCGCCGAACCTGACAGTCAGTTATTCGCAGGACAAGTCATCGGATATCCGCACGATGCTGACCGACCTTCAGAACAGTGTGATCCTTGCGATCCTGCTGGTGATGGTTGTGGTGATCTGGGCCCTTGGCTGGCGCTCTGGCCTTTTGGTCGGGCTTGCCATTCCGGGCTCCTTCCTGACCGCGATCCTTGTGCTGTGGGCATTGGGCATGACGGTCAATATCGTCGTGCTGTTCAGTCTTATTCTTGCCGTCGGGATGCTGGTCGACGGGGCCATTGTGGTCACGGAATATGCTGATCGTAAAATGATCGAAGGCCTGCATCGCAGCAAGGCCTACCCGCTTGCGGCAAAACGCATGGCGCTTCCGATCATTGCATCAACGGCAACCACCCTTGCGGCTTTCCTGCCGCTGGCCTTCTGGCCCGATATTGTCGGGGAATTCATGAAATTCCTGCCGATCACGGTGCTGTTCACCCTGACGGCATCGCTTGCCATGGCATTGATCTTCGTGCCAACCGTTGGCGCGTGGTTCGGCAGGCCGGGCAGCCAAAACAACGAAAGCCTTGAAGCCATCGCCGCCGACCATGGCGATGACATCGAAAAGGTCAAAGGTGGCACCGGGGTTTATGTCCGGATGCTCAAGGGCTGCCTGCGGTTCTATTGGCTGATTGTGCCCGCCGCCTTTGTTGTGCTGGTTTCGGTCTGGGCAGCATTTGGACAGCTGGGCAAGGGCGTTGAATTCTTCCCGGCGGTCGAACCCGAAGTCGCCGTTGTTCAGGTGCGCGCACGTGGCAACATGTCCTACTATCAGCAGGACACCCTGTTGCGTGAGGTGGAAAACCGTATTCTTGCCCTTGATACCCATCACGAAGGCGAAAACTGGTTTGATACTGTCTATGCCCGGTCCGGCTCGGGCGCGGGTGGCAATGAAGCAGCCGAAGACGTGATTGGTGTGGTTCAGCTTGAATACGCCGATTGGCAGACCCGCCCCAAGGCGACCGAGATCGAAAAACGCATTCTGGCCGAAACTGCTGATCTGGCCGGTATCCGGATCGAGGTCCGCGCCCAGGAAGCAGGTCCGCCACAAGGCAAGGACATCCAGATCCAGCTACGTTCCTTCTATCCCGAACTTCTTGATCAAACCGCGACCACGTTGATGACCGGTTTGCAGGAAATGGGCGGGCTTTATAACTTCGAAGACGGGAAGTCCCCCCCGGGCATTGACTGGGAATACAGCGTTGACCGCGCACAAGCCCTGAAATTTGGTGCTGACATCAACCAGATTGGCAATGTCGTCAAACTGGTGACCAATGGCATCAATTTCTCGACCTATCGCCCGGACGACTCAACCGAGGAGATTGATATTGTCGGACGCTATCCGGCCCAGTATCGCTCGCTTGAGGAATTGCAAAACCTCAAGATCGTGACCGACAAAGGTCTGGTGCCGCTGTCGAACTTTATCAAACGCACGCCCAAGCCCAAAACCGGCACGCTGACCCGCGTTGACAGCCGCCGCGCACTGACCGTAAAGGCCGACGTGCAGGAAGGGGTTCTGGTCGATACCAAACTGGGTGAAGTCAAGAAGTGGATGAGCACACTTGAACTTGATCCGCGCGTTTCGATTGAATTCAAAGGACAGGACGAAGAACAGAAAAAGTCTGCTGAATTCCTGCAAAACGCCTTCTCGATCGCGCTCTTCATCATGTTCATCATTCTGGTGACGCAGTTTAACAGCATCTCAAGTTCGCTGATGATCATGGTCGCCATCATCATGTCCACGGCTGGCGTGTTCCTGGGACTGATGATCACCGGGCAGGCCTTCTCGATTGTGATGAACGGGATCGGGATTGTGGCGCTTGCCGGGATTGTGGTGAACAACAACATCGTTCTGATTGATACGTTTGACCGGCTCAAGCACACCGCAAGCAGCATCGAGGCCGCCATCCTGCAAACTGGTGCGCAACGTCTGCGTCCGGTGATGCTGACCACGATCACGACCATTCTAGGTCTGGTACCGATGGTCTTGCAGATCAATATCGACTTTGCCGCCCGCGATGTTTCGGTCGGTGCACCTTCCACGCAGTGGTGGGTTCAGCTTTCGACCTCTATCGCGTTTGGCCTGGCCTTTGCGACTGCTTTGACCCTGATCTTCACGCCTTGTGCGTTGATGATGCGCCACAAGCTCGGCAACCTTATCCGAAACATGAATATCGGATCACGGTTGAAATCTGCCGTATCAGCCTGGTTTGGCAGGTCAAAGAAGCAGGCGCCATAAAACAGGTCAGCAAGTCCTTAAACCCCATAGCCGCGCGACATTTTCCCCCGACCCCGCCGCGCGGTTAGACCGGCCCCCTTTTTGGGGGCCGGTTCTTTTTGGACTGCGACATCACATGTATCGCGCAGCCTTTGAAAAACCACATTAATCACTTTATTATAACCATGTGACATTTGGCTTTGGAATTTGTATGAATGCGGCATGCGATACACACTTTGCTAAGAATTCTAAACGTATTCTAGAAATCATTTTCAAAGCTGTTTTCTCGCGGGAACAAAGGTATTTCATGGCATGGGCCCATTGGCATAAAGCACGATCACTGGCATTTGGACTTACCTGCACACTAGGTCTGTTAAGTGTGCTCACGCCCCATGGGGCTGTGGCCGAAGACACATCACCAGATCATCAATCCCTTGTCTGGGCTGTCCCGTCCTTTGCACCGGCTTTCATCAATGAGTCCGGCAAACTGAGCGGCTATGCCGCCGATACCCAGAACTGGTTTGCCGCCCAGCTTCCGCAATACGATCACGATGTACTGCTTGTGCCCCTTGCCCGTCTTCTGGCCGAAATGAAAAACGGCGACGGGGACTTGCGCTGCTCAACAACACTGATCCCCACCCCGGAACGACGCAAATATATAACTTTTGCCGATACCGTTTTGCTGCATCTGCCGGTTTCGGTCGTCATTCGGGCGGAAGATGAGGACCGCTTTACCCCGTATCTCAATGACGAGGGTCACATCGAACTCGACAGGATTCTGGGCGACGAAAACCTTTCAGCAGCGATCCGCATCGGACGTGCCTATGGCAGAAATGTAGATACACACATCAACCAGTTCCGCGAGACCAATCAGGTCATGCAGGTCGCAGAGGATACCAAGTTTGTCCGCATGCTTGACCTTGGCAGGATCGACTGGACGCTTTATTTCCCGTCCGAGGCAGAATATTACCGCCGTCTGTTAACGCCAGAACTTGCAATCAAGGCCCTGCCAATTGCCGGCAATACCACCTTGCTTGAAGGCACCATTGGCTGCGCGAACACACCGCTCGGCAAGCAGACGATTGCGAAAATCAACACCATCATCGAAGAAAACCCGACCATGCCCTGGACAGAGTTCTATGCCCAATGGCTTGGTCCCGGCGACCGTGAATGGTTCTATGCCGCGCGCGACCAGTACATCCATTCCGAACATTTCGAAGCCCGTTTGGAATACAGCCCAACCGAACAGTCTCAGCGCTAAACGCGCTTTCCAATTCACCGCATCTGGTGTTTTGAACACTCACAGGTCAGCCATGCGTGCACCTCTGTTGTCGAAACGACCCTATTTGACATATCTCTAATGCAATCTCGTCCGAACACGTTACAACGCCCTGTCATCGGCAATTGGTTGCCGTTGATCACCCTGTTCCCAACCGGACCTATATGCCTGTGCCTTCTTCTGTTAAAAACCGGCCCTTCGCATGGGCGACCATCGCCATTACCGTTATCGCGATGACGACCGCGCTCATGACCATGCCAACATCGGCAAGCAATGGCTTGAACACTGCGTCCCCCCATGAACAGTCCCCGCAAGCAGGAGAAGTACGGGGAGATGTCATGTGGGCTATCGATGCGATTCCACCATTCTTCTACGAACGCAGCGGTGAACTGGCCGGCATGGGCGTCTCCGCGATTGACTGGTTGATTGCACGCCTGTCAGAGCAGAACATCTTCATCGAGACGCTGCCACGCGAACGTGCACAGGAATTTATGCGTGCCACACCGATGGACAATGTCAAAGCGGTCTGCGTGCCGGACATGCTTGAAACGCCCGACAGGGCAAAGGATTTTGTCTTCAGCGAACCACTATTTCCGGTGCTTCCAGTGTCTGTCATCATTGAAGCCAATCGTGAGGACGAATTCGCAGCCTTCCTGAATGACGACAACGAGATCTCCCTGACGCAGCTGCTTCTTGAGGACGGGTTTTCGACAGCCATTGAAATAGGCAGATCCTATGGAGCTGTGGTAGACCGCGCTCTTCGTACGCACAAAAGCCGCAGTCACATACAGGCAACACGCCAAACAGCCGACTTTACCCGAATGCTCGCACTTGGCCGCATCGACTGGTTTTTGGCCTACCCGACAGAAGCAACATATTTGTTTGATCGCGATGCTACAGGCGCAAAGATAAAAGCACTGCCGATCGAAGGTATGCCTGATATTTTCTATGGCCGATTTGCCTGCAGCCCCACCCCGACAGGCCACGCATTGATCGCAAAGATCAATGCAGAAATATCAGCAGCCCAACACCTGCCATGGATCGCGGATTTTCTTGAATTTCTCTCGCCAGAGGAAACAGCACGCTTTCAGGAAGCACACGCTGTTCGTTATTAAAGAAAAAGCCGGCAAATTTGCCGGCTTTTTTGATGGGTGATCAGTTTTGATGGACGCGGTTCAACCCGTCTTCCGGGTCGTCATCGGGCTCGCCGTCATCCTCTTCTTCATCCTGCTCATCGCGACGCTGCTGGTTCTCGACCCCCATGCGACGATAGGAGCGATAGGACAGCGGGAAGGTGATGAAATAGATCGCGGCAATCACCGAAAGCGTCAGCCACGGCGAGGATACCAGAAACGCCACCGACGCCCCGAACGCCAGCATCAATGGCAGCACCCAGGCACGCGGCACCTTGACCTTCTTGAAGCTGAATGTCGGCAAGCGCGACACCATCAGACCCGCGATAATCACGCCATAGGGCGCAACGATATAGGGGCTGTCAAAGATGCCTTCGCCAAACTGGAAGGTCAGCACAATCGGCCACATCGCAAGGGCCGCGGCTGCCGGGGCCGGAACCCCGGTAAAGAACCGATAGGCCCATGTCGGCAATTCCGGTTCGCCCAGCATCTGGGTATTAAAGCGCGCCAGACGCAGCATCATGCAAACGGCAAACAGCAATGACAAAGCCCAGCCAATACCGCCAAATTCATGCAGCGACCAGAAATACAGCATCATCGCCGGTGCGACGCCAAAGCACACAAAGTCCGACAGGCTGTCAAGCTCGCCGCCAAAGCGGCTGGATGCATTCAGCATCCGTGCCAGACGGCCATCAAGACCGTCAATAATCCCGGCAATCAGAATGGCGGCAACTGCGGCCTCCCAACGATCCTGCATTGCAAAGCGGATCGAGGTCAGACCGGCACACATGCCCATTATCGTTGCCACATTGGGCACCAGCCGTGTGAGCGACATCGCCTTGAAGCGACGGGGACGACGAATGGGATCGATGCCGCCTGCCATTAGCGGATCTCCCCGACGGCCGCGTCCTTGTCCTTGACCGAGACATCGGCAAGGACGGTTTCACCGGCAATCGTGGTTTGTCCGACAATCACATTGGGTGACACGCCTTCTGGCAGATAAACATCCACGCGCGAGCCAAATCGGATCAGGCCGAAACGTTCGCCTGCCTTAAGCTGTGACCCGGTGCCGACATCACACAGAATACGACGTGCAACCAGACCAGCGATCTGGACAACACCAAACTCGCGGCCTTCCTTGTCACGCACCAGAAGGATCTGGCGTTCGTTGTTTTCCGATGCCTTGTCGAGTTCCGCATTGACGAACTTGCCGGGCACATAGGCCTCGCCAATGATCTCGCCATTGACCGGGCAGCGGTTCACATGGACGTTGAACACATTCATGAAGATCGACACACGCGTGCGCGGGGTCTTGTCATCAAGTTCGAGTTCCTTGGGCAGCGGTGCCTGCGAAATCATGCAAACACGGCCATCTGCTGGCGAAATCACCAGATTTTCGTCGATCGGGGTAATACGATCCGGGTCGCGGAAGAAATACGCGCACCAAAGTGTCAGGATCACGCCGATCCAGCCCAGCGGTTCCGCAATCAGGAACAAGCCCACAGTGATCGCTGCAAAGATCGCAACGAATTTCCAGCCTTCCGGATTGATCGGCACAAGAACGGATTTCAAAGTCTTAATTCCCTGGTTGCCATGGTTGGGCATATCAATTGGTACGCTTGGTACCGTGCGGGCGCTTCCCTAGCATCTAGTGATGACAAAGGGCAACGCAACCCGCGTCATATGTTTGGCCCCAAACTTAGGTTCAGTACGTAAAAGGGGCAAAACACACTTACCATGTGCTTTGCCCCTCGAAAAGAAAAGTGATGCTTATTGCTGAATTTCTTCGTTCGGCAGTGCAAAAATCTGCCCCGGGTAAATCAGGTCAGGATCGCGGATCTGATTGCGGTTCTGATGATAGATCACCCAGTATTTCAGGCCTTCGCCATAGGTGCGGCGCGCAATACGCCACAGGCTGTTGCCCGGTTGAACGACATAGCGTGACCCCGGTTCAAGGATTTGATCGGGTCGTGCCCGCTCGAACGGAATTTCAACGCGTGCGGTGACGTTACCCGAACTGTCAAGCTGATCGGCACGCATCGTATAGTTGCCCGGTTCAATCGGCTCACCGATGGTCAGCGCCCAGTTGCCGTTTTCATCGGCCGGTGCGGTGCCAACATGCTTGTTATCAAGGTAAATCCGAACCGTGTGATCCAGATCGGCTTTGCCCGACATCGCAACGCGGCCTTCGGTATCGTAATCAACGATATCAATCGACAGGCGCGGCAGGCTTGGATCCTGTGTTTCGGTTGCTTCCGCTTCGGGTGCGGATGCGGCCTCTGGTGCGGGACCCTGCATCACGGTTGCGGCACCATCACCTTCGGACGGGACCTTAAGCGCGATAATCGGCTGCTTTTCCTTGGCCGGTTCGCTGGAAGCTTCCTCAGATTGCGCCGATACACCATCTGCACCATCCGCTGCTTTGGTTGTTTCTGTTGTTTCGGTTGTTGCTGGTGCTTCGGCCGTTTCGGTTGCCGGATCACTCTCAGGGGCAGGCGCCGGTGTCGACGCAGGTGCTTCTTCCTCGGGGATCAGAACAACGATCTTGTCCTCGGACTTGGCAACCTTGCCAGTCTCGTCTTCGGCCTCAAGCGACAATTCACGATCGCCACTTGCCAGCGGCTTGTTTGGCAGAACAACCCATTCGCCGCGTTCATCGGCTGTGGCTTCGCCAATCACCTCTTCACCTTCGCGAATGCGGACCGTGCTGTTGGGTTCGGCGCGGCCTGCGATGACGGCATTTCCGTCCGGGCCGATGCGCACGACATCAAAGCTTGGATTGGCGATTTCAGGCGCGGCAGCATCCTGCGCGCTGTCCGGTTCCGATGCCGGTTCGCTGGGCGTCGTTTCAGTGGTAACCGAAGGCGCCTGTGTTACTGCCGGTGCGGTTTCTTCGTCCGCACTCTTGGTCAGCATATAATTCAGCGCAATCGCTGCAATGATCAATACAACGCCGACAATGACGAGGATATAGGGTCGCTTCACCGGAAATATCCTTGAACGATGTTTATAGTTAAATAGGTCCTTGCCCTACCGCTCGCGCTCAAGACATTGAAATTGTTTGCCATATTCCCCTCAAACAACCCGTCCGAGCACGTTAATTAGAAACTTGTACTACTTTCAGCGCGCAGTTTCCATAACGTAACGAACAAACGATACAGCGCAACCGTTAGGCAAAGATGAAGAGATTCAGAGTACTTGCCGGACATTACCCATACACTCAGAGACCTCTTGCCGCCATTTCAGCACCGACATAGGCGACAAGGGCCGCAATGATCAGTGGCAAGGCAAGAACACCAACCTTTATGACCGTCCCCAAAAGCACCGCCTGTGCGGGATTATCACCCGGAAGATGGGCTGCCAACCGGACAGATGCCTGACGGCCGGACACCACCAGCAGCAGCACGGCAAAGGCAAGGCAGGATGCCGGAACAATGATCATCGCACTTGCAGCCCCTGCCATCAGCGCCCCGACAACACCGAGCCAAACGGCCACACGATATTGTGGTGCCGCCTTTTCAGAAATCAGGGCCACAATCAGCGCAACGCTCAGGGCTGCCTGCAAGACAACAAAATCATTCAGTCCGAACAGATGCACAACGATCCCCTGCCCCAGTGCCAGGGTCATCAAAACCGCGACCGGCCCGGGTTTGGCAAGGCTTTCAATATCGACCGTCGCTTCCGCTGCCGAGGATTTGGTGGCCTTTGACCTGGCCCCTTTGGCTTTCCTGCCCTTGGCCGGTTTCGCGACTTCTTCGTCATCTTCGGAGAAATCCGGGCGGGTCACCCACAGGAAGCAGCCCCCGATCAGCAGAAAGGCCAGCCATGCTGCGATCTGGATCGCAGTCGGATGGTATAAAAGCCCGCTCACTGGCGCGGCCAGAACCAGCCATGCACCCAGCAGCAGGATCACCCCCGCGACCCCCATCGAGATGCGTTCCGAAAGTCGCGAAATATCCATGATCGCGCCACAGACACCACCAAGTACAAGCATCAGAAGTGCCGCCCCCACACCCCCACGCGCGGTTTCGGGCAAGCCAATGGCCGCGGGTACCGCAACGGCGACCGCCGGGATGATTGCGCCCAGCACAAGACGGCGCGCAATCGCGCGTTCCAACCCCAGCCACAAGGCCAGCATCAGAACAGCAGCAATGATGCCCGATATCATAATAGCGAGAATGAAAGGACTATCGACAAACACGTTGGGCGGTCCTGCCTTCTTTTTATGGTTACGCCGAGCGCAGTTTCCTGCATTGAAAACTACCCATCCCACAATCAGGTTCAGAACTTGTTAACCCTGCGACAAAAAGCGCGCGATCCGCAGGTTTCCAAGCCTTGCCGATTAATCCCACAGCCAATTGGCAACAATGCGGCCAAAGACGATCAAATCTGGGCACAGGCGTGTCATTTAAATTTCAGATGCTGCTATGCGGAAATTACTGCCACAGATGCGATTTGATCGGTTATGGTCGCTTTCCGTACGGGACGAAGCGCACCACATGCGCCGTCCCGCTACCTGCGAAACAAAAAACACAAGGCAGGTCGCCATGACGAAAATAAAATCAATCTGTGTCTTTTGCGGTGCTTCGGACGGCAAGGACCCGCGACACATGGAAAACGCCATCGCATTTGGCAAGATGATGGCCGAACGCGACATCACACTGGTATATGGCGGGGGCCGCATCGGCCTTATGGGCGCTGTGGCAAATGGCGTCATGCAAAATGGCGGAACAGTTGTCGGCATCATCCCGGCCCATCTTGACGATATCGAAGTTGGCCATACCGGCCTGTCCGAGCTGATCATTTGCAAGTCCATGCATGAACGCAAGGTCGAGATGTTCAAACGATCGGACGCTTTCGTTACCCTGGCGGGCGGGCTTGGCAGCCTTGATGAAGCGTTTGAAGCCATGACACTGCGCCAACTGGGCATTCATGACAAACCGATGGTGTTCCTTAATGCGCTGGGCTACTGGGACAAATGCTTTGACATGATTGACGGCATCATTGAGGAGGGCTTTGCCCGCCCAAGCCACAAGAACCTTTATACCGTTGCCGACACCCTTGAAGAGGTGTTTGAACAGCTTGCCGCCGAACCGGCCCCGCGCTTTGACCCGCGCGAAAAGCTGTTCTGATCCAAGCAAAGCGCCAATTGCACGCTTCACGACGCCGTCCGAGCCAGATCGGGCGGCGTTTTTTGTTCCGTCCCCGTCACATCTACCCGCGATCTGGCGGCGTGGTTCATTTGATCAGCTCTATCAAACCCATGATTTCCGGGCCGTTTGCAACCGTCGGAACATTCACACGAATGTCACTTACTTGAAACCGTAGTGACAACGAAGCCGCCTATGATCGTTTTCATGTTCAAAACAACAAATTGAACGATCATATGAATATTTCCGCGCGACAACGCGACATCATCGATATCCTGCGCCGTGACAGCTTTATCTCGATTGACAAGCTGGCCGCGCATTTTGACGTTACCCCGCAAACCGTGCGGCGCGACGTCAATATGCTCAGCGATGCCAATCTGGTGCGCCGACGCCATGGTGGCGTTGAATATGCAGGCGAACCGGGCATGAACCTGTCCTATGAAAGCCGGCAGGTCACCAATATCGCCGCCAAACATGCCATATCGCTGCATGTCGCAAGCCTGATCCCCGACGGGGCCTCCATACTGATCGGGATCGGCAGCACGCTTGAACTGGTCGCGCTTAATCTGGCCGATCATCGCCACCTGACCGTGATCACCAACAACATGAATGCCGCCATGGCGCTGGGCAACAATACCGGCAACCGGATTGTCATTCCCGGTGGCACGTTGCGCCTGCCCGATCGCGATGTCATCAGCCCCGAGGCAGAGGCAATGTTTAACAAATACAAGGTCGATTTTGGCCTGTTTGGCGTTGGCGGTGTTGAGCCCGACGGGACGCTTACCGATTTCGATCATCGCGAAGTTTCACTGCGTCAGGCGATTGCCGCCAATTGCCGCAACTCTATCCTTGTTGCCGATCAATCCAAATTCGGCCGCCCGGCCCCGGCCAAGGGCGGCCATTTGACCGACCCTGACCTGATCGTGGTCGATGGCGCGCCTGGTGGCGTTTTCGATCCGTTATTTGACCGTCAGGACGTTCGCGCGCGTCTGCAAATTGCCAAAAGCGAAAGTTACGAATGACCAACCAGTCCCCCTTTATTCGCATCAATGCTGTGTCGCGCGTGTTTAACGGCGGCAATGGCGTGCATGACTTGTCACTCGACATTCCGCGCGGAAGCTTTGTCGTCCTGCTGGGGCCATCGGGCTGTGGCAAGTCGACAACCCTGCGTCTGATTGCCGGTCTTGAAACCGCCGATCAGGGAACCATTGCGATTGATGGCAAGAACGTCACAAGCACCCCGCCATCCAAGCGCGGCCTGTCGATGGTGTTTCAGTCCTATGCCCTGTTCCCGCATCTGAGCGTTGCCGAAAACATCGTCTTTGGCCTCAAGGTCCGCAAAACAAAGAAAAATGAAATCAACACCCGCCTGACCGATGCCCTGCTCGTCACCGGCCTTGAAGGGTTCGAAGACCGCAAACCGGCCCAGCTTTCCGGTGGGCAGCGTCAGCGCGTGGCACTGGCGCGCGCCATTGTTGCCGGTCATCCGCTGTGCCTCATGGATGAGCCGCTATCAAATCTTGATGCCAAGCTGCGCCATGCCGTGCGCAAGGATATCCGCGACCTGCAACAGCGCCTTGGCATTACGGTTGTTTATGTCACCCACGATCAGACCGAGGCCATGAGCATGGCCGACATCGTCATCCTGATGAAAGACGGTCGGATCGAGCAGGTTGGCAACCCCGCCGACCTTTACCTTAAACCCGCCACCGCCTTTGCCGCCGGTTTTGTTGGCAGCCCACCCATGGCGCTTATACCGGCAAACGCCCTGCCAACCTCGGTCATCCCCGACGGACTTGATGCCAAACACCTGACATTTGGCATCCGTCCCGAAGACCTGATCCTGTCGACCAAGCTTGGTCAGCAACCGTGGGGCATTCCCGCCACCGTGACCGGCAGCGAGTTTTTGGGTGCAGAAACATTTGTCTTTGTCGCGATCCCGGGAACGGATGGGGCCACCGCCCGCCTGCCCGGTCGCGTTGAAATTTCGCCGGGGACGGAAGTCTCGCTCAGTTGGGCTGGCGCTGCGGCCCACTGGTTTGATGGCGAACACGGTCATCGTCTGACACCGACGGTACCGGGCACATCAGCGCACGTTACCAAGATCACCTCTCAACCTGACACTGCAACTTCGACACTTTAACAGGGAACTATTGTCCATGCGTAACATCGTAACCAGTGCTGCAATCGCGGCCGGACTGATGGCAACGGCGGCAAGCCCGGCCTTTGCTGCGACCGAGTTGACCATGTATTATCCCGTCGCTGTTGGCGGCCCGCTGACCAGCGTCATTGACGGCATGATCGAAGGCTTTGAAGCCGAAAACCCGGACGTCAAAGTCAACGCCATCTATGCCGGCAACTATGACGACACCCGCCTGCGCGCGGTTTCGGCTATCAAAAGCGGCGATCCGGCACAGCTTTCCGTGATGTTTTCAATCGACGTCTATGACCTGATCGAACAGGACCTGATTGTTCCGTTTGATGATGTCGTCAAAACCGCCGAAGACAAGGAATGGCTGAATGGCTTCTATCCGGCGCTGATGGCCAATGGCGAAGTCGATGGCAAAACCTGGGGCATCCCGTTCCAGCGTTCGACCATTGTCATGTACTACAACAAGGACTTGTTCCGCGAAGCCGGTCTTGATCCGGAAATGCCGCCCCAGACCTGGGAAGAACTGGTAACGACTGGCAAGGCGCTTTCGAAAGACGGCAAATGGGGCCTGATGGTGCCTTCGACCGGGTATCCGTACTGGATGTTCCAGTGCTTTGCCATCCAGAATGGCAAGGAACTGATGAGCGGTGATGGCACCGAGACCTATTTCGATGATCCGGCGGTTGTCGAGGCGCTTCAGTTCTGGCGCGATCTTGCGACCGAAGAAAAAATCATGCCCGAAGGCACCATTGAATGGGGAACCCTGCGTCAGGCCTTCGTTCAGGGTCAGACAGCCATGATGTGGCATTCAACCGGCAACCTGTCGGCGGTCAAGCGCGAAGCACAGTTTGATTTCGGCGTTGCCATGCTGCCGAAACACAAGCAGCCGGGTTCACCGACAGGTGGTGGCAACTTCTATCTGTTCAAGGACTCAACGGATGAGCAGAAAGAAGCATCGCTGGCGCTGATCAAATACATGACCGCACCGGAACGCGCAGCGGAATGGTCGATTGCCACCGGTTATGTTGGCGTCACCCCGGATGCCTACGAAACCGACGCGCTTAAGGCCTATGTTGCGGACTTCCCGCCGGCACTGGTTGCGCGTGATCAGCTTGAAGTTTCGGTTGCCGAGTTTTCCACCTATGACACCGCGCGTGTCCGCGAAGGTCTGAACAACGCCATTCAGGCGGCCCTGACCGGTGAAAAAACGCCGGAAGAAGCCCTTGGCGATGCGCAAGCCGAAGCCAACCGTCTTCTGCGGGCCTTCCACTAAGAGCGCCCGATCTGCACGCCGAAGCGGGATATTCCCCGCTTCGGCGCCTTTGTTTGATGATTTTGATTAATTGATTTCTTCGCAGGACGTGCCGACCATGAATGAAATGGCCCGACTTCAAAAACGCAGGCTGGCGCTTTATGGCTGGATGCTGGCCGCCCCGGCACTGGCCCTGATGAGCCTGTTTGCCTTTTACCCGGCCATTGCGACTTTTTGGCACAGCCTGTTTAGCCGCGGCACATCACGCCGACCATCGGTGTTTGCCGGGTTTGAAAATTATGGCGATCTGTTTGCTGATTCGACCTTTTGGACGGTTGCGACCAACAACCTGATTTATGCCGGGGTCACCATCCCGGTTTCGATTATCTTTGCGCTCGTCATGGCGCTTTGGGCCAATGCCCATATCCCGGCGCGATCGTTTGTGCGCAGCGCCTATTTCACGCCGACCATTTTGCCAATGATTGCAGCGGCCAATTTGTGGCTGTTTTTCTATACGCCCGATCTTGGGGTGATTGACCAGATCACCGGCTTCTTTGGCGCATCGCCGACCAACTGGCTGGGACAGCCGGAAACGGCACTGGCATCCGTGATCATCGTGACGATCTGGAAGGAAGCCGGGTTCTTCATGATCTTTTATCTGGCAGCCCTTCAGACCATCCCGCCGGATCTGCGCGAAGCCGCCCGGATCGAGGGGGTCGGTCGCTGGACCTATACACGCCGCGTGTTGCTACCGCTTTTGATGCCGACGACGATCTTTGTGTTTGTCAATGCGATGATCAATTCGGTCAAGCTGATCGACCATCTGTTCATCCTGACCAAGGGCGGACCAAACAATGCGTCCAAACTGATCCTGTACTGGATCTGGGAAATGGCATTTGCCTATTTCGACAGCCCGCATGCCGCCGCCATGACCATTCTTGTCTTGCTGGCCCTTGGCCTTGTCGCCGTCGCGCAGTTCCGACTGGTTGAAAAACGGACCCACTACCGATGAAAACAGATACCGTCACTGCCAACACCACACTCAAACTGCCTGATCTCGACAAGGTACTGGATGCACTTGGCGCATGGGTTCTCGCAATTGTCTGGATTTCACCGCTGCTGTTTGCCGCCTGGGCGGCA
>NZ_DBGS01000024.1:0-62736 GCF_002295455.1 Thalassospira sp. UBA848
ACAAACACCATGATTTCCCCTGACATATGCCAGGACAGCATTGTCGGGCTGACAAAGCGGTTGAGGTCGGCATAAAGCGCACCGGCAAGGGCGGTGATCATGGCCGAAATCACAAAGGCCACCAGTCGAATGCGAAACGGCGCAATACCAACGGCAGTCATGCGTTGCGGGTTCTGACGCGCCCCCTGGAGGGCAAGGCCGAACCGCGACCGGATCAGAACAGCCGAAAATACCATTGCAATCGCCAGCATCGCGGCACAAAGGGCAAAGAAGCTGATCGGATCAAGGGTGTTAATCCCCGGGAAGCCGTTGCGCACATAAATCGACAACCCGTCTTCACCGCCATAGGCTGGCCATGAAATCGCGAAGTAATAGATCATCTGCGCGAAGGCCAGCGTGATCATGATGAAATAGACACCGCTGGTGCGCAGCGTGATCACCCCGATCACAAGCGCGACCAATGCCGAAAAGATCAGGGCGACAATCCAGATAACAATCATCTGGGTCGTGCCTTCGATCAGAAACGGGCTTTCCATGATCGGTTCATAGTTCAGCGCATGACTTGCAAGAATACCTGCTGCATAACCGCCGATGCCAAAGAACGCCGCATGGCCAAATGACACAAGCCCGCCATAACCAAGCACAAGGTTGAGCCCCACCCCCGCCATGGCAAAAATCGCAACCTTTGTGGCAAGGGTGATGATGAATGGTTCATCCATGCCAAGCGCGATCAACGGTACGGCGACCAGTGCAATGGCAAGAATGGAATTGATAAGAAACTCGCGGTTCATGGCCATCAGGAAGTCGCCCCGAACAGACCGCTTGGCCGCAGGAACAGAACCAGCGCCATCACGATATAAATCAACATGGATGCCAGTGCGGAGCCAATGGCCGTCGCACTTGACGGATCAAGGAAGGTCGCAAAAGCATGCGGCAACAGGAAACGCCCCATCGTATCGGTAAACCCGACCAGCAAAGAGCCAACAAGCGCCCCCTTGATCGAGCCGATGCCGCCAATGACGATCACAAC
Organism: Thalassospira sp. UBA848; assembly: GCF_002295455.1. Taxonomy (NCBI): domain Bacteria; kingdom Pseudomonadati; phylum Pseudomonadota; class Alphaproteobacteria; order Rhodospirillales; family Thalassospiraceae; genus Thalassospira; species Thalassospira sp. UBA848. The sequence continues at coordinate 1,031 of NZ_DBGS01000024.1, forward strand.
AAAGGCCAAAATCAGAACCGGTTCGCCCATGCCAACCTGTACCGATTGTGTCGTGCCGACAAAGGCACCGGCCAACCCGGCCAGGGCCGCACCAAGGGCAAACACGATGGTGTAAAGACGATCAATATCGACACCAAGGGCTGCGATCATGCCACGATCGGCTTCGCCCGCACGGATACGGATGCCCAGACGGGTTTTGCCGATCAACAGGAACAAACCGACCGCAACAGCAAGCCCGGCAACAATAATAGCCAAACGGAAAAGCGGGTATTGCGAACCGCCCGGCAGGATAACAGTGCCGGTCAGGAAATCAGGCACGCTTAAAAACAGCGGGAAGGATCCGAAAATCCAGCGTGTGCCTTCGGAAAAAATCAAAATAAGCGCAAAAGTCGCCAGAACCTGATCAAGGTGATCACGGTTATAAAGACGGCGAATAATCAACATCTCGACCAGTGCACCGGCAATAGCAGCCGCCATCAGACTGGCCACAAGTCCCAGCCAGAAAGAACCGGTCCATGCAGCCACCGCCGCACAGGCAAATGCACCGACCATATAGAGCGAGCCATGGGCAAGGTTAATCAGCCCCATCACACCGAAAACCAGCGTCAGCCCCGATGCCATCAAGAACAGCATCACCCCGGACTGAAGGCCGTTTAACAGCTGCTCCAGAAAAAGAGAAAACATTATTGGAAACTCCGTCACAAGGTATAGGGCCCAAACTCATTCACATAATCGTCCCGGTCACCCGGATTTGTGCGGATATGCGAAGCGAAATCGCCGGAAGATCTATATCTTTCAAGATTTTGCGACAAAATAGCCCGTGCAAATCCGGGTGATCCGAAGGACAACTGATATGAGAGAAAGCCTCTGCGTCAAATCCCTTGACCGGGGATCATCCCGCTCTGCGGGCTTTCCCTTGCTTTTTCTCTCATATCAGTTGCCGGATCGGTCATGTGAATGAGTTTGGACCCTAGGGGACCGATTACAAAATCGAAACCGGTCCCCGGCCTCTTGTCAGCTCTTTATTACATCGAGCATTCCGACGCATAGGCGTCAGAGTGATCCGTCAGTGCGGTGCCAACGATCTTGTTGGTCAGGATATCGCCTTCTTTGACGACTTCACGAACATACAGATCCTGGATCGGGTGCTGGTTCGGACCGAAAGTGAACTTGCCACGCACGGAATTGAAATCAGCCGCACGCAGGGCTTCACGGAACGCATCCTTGTCGGAAATGCTTGCCTTATCCATTGCCGACAACAGCAGGTTGGCGGTATCGAAGCCGAACGATGCATAAAGCGACGGCAGACGATCATATTCTGCCTTGAAGCTTTCAACGAAGGCCGCATTGGTCGGGTTGTCGATGTCTTTGGACCAGTTCGAGGTGTTTTTCACCCCGAGTGCTGCGTCACCAACGGCACCAAGGATACCCTGATCCATCGAGAAAGCCGGACCAATCAGCGGCTTGTCGACGCCAGACTGGGCGTACTGTTTCATGAACGCGATGCCCATGCCACCCGGCAGGAAGAAGAAGACGTGATCCGCATCCGATGCACGAATTTGCGCGATTTCGGCTGCATAGTCCGTCTGACCAAGCTTGGTGTAAACTTCGTCGGTGATATCGCCAAAGAAGTAACGCTTGAACCCGGTCAGGGAGTCTTTACCGGCCGGATAGTTCGGCGCAAGGATGAACGCCTTTTCATAACCGGCACTTGATGCGTATCCACCGGCTGCTTCGTGCAGGTTGTCGTTCTGATAGGAAACGCTGAAATAGTTCTTGTTGCAGCCACGGCCAGCCAGTTGCGACGGTGCTGCGTTAACCGACATGTAGATCTTGTCCTGAGCCACTGCAGACGGCACCACCGCCATCGCAAGGTTCGACCAGATGATACCGGTCAGGACATCAACCTTTTCCTGCTGGATCATTTTATCAGCAAGCTGAACAGCAACATCGGGTTTGCGCTGGTCATCCTCGATAACAACTTCGAGATCCGGATTGTTTGCCTGTTTGACAGCAAGCATGAAGCCATCACGTGCATCAATCCCAAGCCCGGCACCACCACCAGAAAGCGTGGTGATCATGCCAACCTTGACCGGCTCTGCCTGCGCAGCACCGGCAGCAAGCAATGCTGCAGCTGCTGCAATGGTTGTCTTAATACCCTTCATTAAAGCCTCCGTGTTTATACAATTTTTCATTTAGCAACACGTTGATCCCACGACATTTATGTCTTTGTGCGTCGCGGTTTTTGTGAACCTGATGCCTGCCCCTGATTTTGCAGTATTTGCATCCGGTCCGTCCATCCTCAAAGCGATGTTCTTACCCGCCAGAGTTCCGGAAACAGTTCTATTTCCAACATTTTTTTAAGGTAGCTCACACCACCAGTTCCCCCGGTACCGCGTTTGAAACCAATAACGCGTTCAACCGTGGTCACGTGGTTAAAGCGCCAACGACGGAAATAGTCTTCAAAATCGACCAGCTTTTCAGCCAGCTCATACAACGACCAGTGTTTGGCCGGATCGCTGTAAACCTTGTGCCATGCCTCGATGACTGCGTCATCGGGCGCATAGGGTGCCGAAACATCCCGGTTCAGGACATTGGCGGGCACCTCAATTCCCTCGGCATGTAACAAACGCAATGCTTCGTCATACAGGCTGGGTGTTGCCAGTTCCGCCTTGAGCATTGCGGTAATGTCTTCGCGGTGCGCGTGGGGGCGCAACATGGCGTGATTGCGATTGCCCAGCATGAACTCGATCAAGCGGTACTGAAAGGACTGAAACCCCGATGACGGTCCAAGTGCATCACGAAACGTCGTGTAGTCGCTTGGCGTCATGGTGCGCAGAACGTCCCAGGCATTGTTCAGCTGTTCGAAGATACGCGACACGCGTGCCAGCATCTTGAACGCCGGGCGCAGATCACCACCGTGGATCGCTTGCCGCGCGGCACTGATTTCGCGAATGGCAAGTTTCATCCAGAGTTCGGACGTCTGGTGCTGGATGATAAACAGCATCTCGTCATGGGCATCAGATTTGGGATGCTGCGCGGTCAGGATCGCATCAAGGGACAGATAGTCCCCATAAGACATCTGATCGGAGAAATCGGTGCGCGCGCCCTCGGTGCTTGGATCATACGGTTTGGTGTGTTTTGCCATGATCAGGTCACCGCATTGCGTTTATGAAATTCCGGCTTGTCCCAGGCACGGCTTTCCATGATTTCAGCAAGGATTTTGATCGCACCATCTACATCGCCATTGTCGATATAAAGCGGGGTAAATCCAAAGCGGATGACGTCAGGTGCGCGGAAATCACCAATGACACCGCGCGCGATCAAGGCCTGCATAACCGCATAGCCCTGATCAAACTTGAACGATACCTGTGACCCACGTTCTTCGGGGTTGCGCGGACTTGCCAGCTCCAGCATCGGACAGCTCGCCTCGACCCCGGCGATGAATTGTTCACAAAGTTCGATACTGCGTTTGCGGATATCGGCCATCTCGATGCCATCCCATGCCTTCATGGCTTCTTCCAACACCGTCATCTGAATGACAGGCGGCGTCCCCACGCGCATACGCGATACATCCGCAGCCGGGGTATAATCGGGATCAAAGGCAAAGGGTGCCGCATGACCAAGCCAACCCGAAAGCGCCGGACGGGCGACCTTGGCATGATCAGGCCGGACATAGATAAAGGCCGGCGCACCCGGCCCGCCGTTGAGATACTTATAGGTACAACCCACCGCAAAATCGGCATTGCACCCGGCCAAATCAACCGGCACAGCCCCGGCTGAATGCGCCAGATCCCAAATCACCAGCGCACCGGCGGCATGGGCCAGTTCAGTGATGCGTTTCATGTCATGCATCCGACCCGTGCGGTAATCCACCTGGGTCAACATCAATACAGCCAGATCCTCGTTGATCAGGCTTTCGACATCTTCCGGGTTCGGTGTTTTCAATACATGACCACGATCAAGCGACTTGATCAGGCCATCTGCCATATAAAGATCGGTAGGGAAGTTCCCGTTATCAGAAACAATCACCTTGCGATCCGGGCGCATTTCAAGCGCACTTGCAAGCGCCTGATAGACCTTGATCGACAGGGTATCCCCCATCACCACAGTACCGGGTGCCGCCCCGATCAAACGCGCGACAAGATTGCCGACACGTTCGGGTTGTTCCATCCATTTGGCATCGTTCCAGCCACGGATAAGCATTTCCCCCCATTCCTGTTCGATCATCTCCTTGGCACGGTTTGCAGCCGTTTTCGGCAGCATGCCAAGCGAGTTTCCATCAAGGTAAATCACACCTTCGGGAATATGGAACAGGGATTTGGTGGCGGCGAAGTCGGTCATGCAGACGGTTCCTGTTTCAGTCTGAAGCGCTGGATTTTTCCAGTCGCGGTTTTTGGTAACGCCTCGATAAAGACTACGGAGCGCGGGTATTTAAACGGCGCAATGGTTGCTTTTACATGATCCTGAAGCGCCTTGGCCATCTCTGGTGTCGGATGGAAACCGTCTGCCAGAACGATATGGGCTTGAACGATCGTACCGCGTTCCTCATCGGGTGCGCCAACTACCGCACATTCCGCGACCGAAGCATGTGCTAACAACGCCGCCTCGACCTCTGGCCCGGCAATATTATAGCCCGATGACACGATCATATCGTCGTTGCGTGCGGCAAAGTGATAATAGCCGTCTTCATCCACAAAGAACGCGTCCCCGGTCAGGTTCCAGCCATCGCGCACATAAACGCTTTGCCGCACATCATCTAGATAACGGCAACCTGTGGGTCCCCGCACAGCAAGTCGTCCAACGGTTCCAACCGGAACTTCGTTCATGTCGTTATCAACGATTTTGGCCTCATATCCCTTAACCGGGCGGCCGGTACAGGCCGGATGGCTGTCGCCAAAGCGGTTGGAGATAAAGATATGGAGCATCTCCGTCGCACCAATACCATCAAGCATCGGCTTGCCGGTTTTTTCCATCCACGCTTCATAGACCGGGGCGGGCAGGGTTTCCCCCGCCGAAACGGCCGCACGCAGGGATGAAAGGTCCGCACCATCTTCCATGGCCGACAACATCACGCGATATGCGGTCGGTGCGGTAAAGCAAACAGTCGCCTTATAGGTTTCGATGATTTCGATCATGTTGGGCGGGGACGCCTTTTCAAGCAGCGTCGCCGTCGCCCCGAAACGCAACGGAAAGATCGCAAGCCCACCAAGGCCAAAGGTAAAGGCCAGCGGCGGGGACCCGACGAACACGTCATCGGGCGTGACATTCAGCACTTCCTTGGCATAACCATCAGCAATGATCAGAAGATCCCGGTGGAAATGCATGGTGGCCTTCGGACTGCCCGTGGTGCCCGATGTAAAGCCAAGCAACGCAACATCATCGCGCCCGGTCTTGACCGCCTCGAATTTGACCGATTTGGTCAGGGCAATGCGATCAAGCTCCGCATCATGATTGGCCGTACCATCAAACCCGATGACCTTTTTAAGGAACTTGCTGTCCTTGGCGCACGCCACCAGTTCATCCATCAGGCGGGTATCGCACAGGGCAAACTCGATCTCGGCCTTGTCAACGATCTGGCCCAACTCGCCAGCACGCAGCATCGGCATGGTATTGACCACAACCGCCCCGGCCTTGGTCGCCGCCAGCCAGCAGGCCACCATTGCAGGGTTGTTGGCCGAACGGATCAGGATGCGGTTGCCGGGCTTAACACCGTAATCCTCGGCAAGTGCATGGGCGATCCGGTTCGTCCAGTCTGCCAGTTCCTTATAGGTGCGCTGGCGTCCGTTGCCGATCAGGGCTGTGTTATCGCCAAATCCCTGTTCGACCATTTTGTCGGTCAGTTCGACCCCGGCGTTCAGATATTCGGGATAATCAAACCCATCCAGATTGATTTCCGGCCATTCTGCAAACGGGGGCAATTTATCCCGTGTGAAGCTATCGGTATGTGCGGTTGGTCCGAGCATTGTGAAGTCCCTGATACAGCCATTATTACGCCAGCGTTTGCCGTGCGATGATTATTTTCTGGACGTCGGATGCGCCTTCATAAATGCGAAGAGCGCGGATTTCCCGATAAAGCGATTCAACGATGTGCCCGCTGCGCACACCATCGCCACCATGAATTTGCACCGCCTTATCAATGACGGTTTGTGCATGATCGGTTGAATAAAGTTTGGCCATCGCCGCTTCGCGACTGACGCGTGGGGCACCACTGTCCTTAAGCCAGGCGGCGCGATAAACCAGAAGGGCCGAGGCATCTATATCAAGCGCCATGTCCGCGACATGCCCCTGGACCATCTGCAGATCAAAAAGTGGCGCGCCAAACAGTTCGCGTTCCTGAACGCGGGTGATGGTTTCATCAAGCGCCCGTCTGGCAAAGCCAAGAGCGGCCGCGGCAACGGTTGACCGGAAAACATCCAGAACCGACATCGCGATCTTGAACCCATCCCCACCCTTGCCCATCAGGGCGGAAGCCGGAATACGGCAATCGGTAAATTTCAAACGTGCCAACGGATGCGGCGCGATGGTGTGCAGACGTTCCGCGATTTCAAAGCCGGGCAGGTCCGCCGGAACGATGAAGGCCGAAAGACCCTTGGCACCGGGGGCTTCACCGGTGCGGGCAAAGACACAATAGAAATCAGCGATACCGCCATTGGAAATCCATGTCTTTTCGCCATTCAGGACGAAGTCATCACCATCACGATTGGCTTCAAGCGCAATATTGGCAACATCCGAACCTGATTGCGGTTCGGTCAGAGCAAAGGCGGCAATCGCCTTGCCGGAACGTACTTTTGGCAACCAGTTATCTTTCTGGTCGGTTGTTCCAAACAAGGAGATTGCGCCACTCCCCAACCCTTGCATCGCAAATGAAAAATCCGCAAGCCCGTCATGGCGCGCCAGTGTTTCGCGGATCAGGCAAAGCGACCTGACATCAAGCTTTGACCCCGCATCATCCGGATCAACCGCCGCATGGCGCAACCAATCGCCACTGGCAAGACGTGCCACAAGGTCGCGGCAGGCCGCATCGACATCCTCGTGATCAATGCCCTTGATATTGGCCGCGGCCCACTCATCAAGCTTGGCCGCCAGTTCACGATGGCGATCTTCAAAGAATGGCCAATCAAGATAGGTCTTATCTGCCATCAGTCGCCCTCGAAAACCGGTTTTTCCTTGGCAACGAATGCCTTGTAGGCACGATTGAAATCCTCGGTCTGCATGCAGATTGCCTGCGCCTGTGCTTCGGATTCAATCGCCTGCTCGATGGACATATTCCATTCCTGGGCCAGCATGGTTTTGGTCATCATGTGACCGAAATTCGGCCCCTTGGAAATGCGCGTTGCCAGTTCAATGGCTTCTGCTTCAAGAACATCTGCCTCGACAAGGCGGTTATAGAATCCCCACCGCTCGCCTTCCTCTGCCGACATGGATCGGCCGGTATAAAGAAGCTCTGCCGCGCGGCCCTGTCCAACGATGCGTGGCAGGATGGCACATGCCCCCATGTCACATCCGGCCAGCCCGACCCGGGTAAACAGGAACGCGGTTTTGGATGCTTCGGTCGCCAGTCGCAAATCAGATGCCATGGCAATGATCGCCCCGGCCCCGACACAAACACCATCCACGGCCGCAATCACAGGTTTGCCACAGCCGATGATCGCCTTGACCAGATCACCGGTCATGCGGGTGAATTCCAAAAGGCCCTTCATGTCCTTGTCGATCAGCGGACCGATAATGTCATGCACATCCCCGCCAGAACAGAAATTGCCCCCGTTCGATCCAAACACGACCGCCTTGACGTCATCGGCATAGACCAGATCGCGGAATGTATCGCGAAGCTCGGCATAGCTGTCAAACGTCAACGGGTTCTTGCGATCCGGGCGATCAAGCGAGATGACCGCAACGTCGCCTTCCATGCGCCAGTTGAAATGTTTGGGCGTGATGTTTGCCATCTTAGTCATGGTGGGGCGCCTCGTTATGATGGGAAATGTTGCGCAGAATGCGGATCAGGGCATCGGCATCGCCAGATGACAAATCATCAAACAGCTCGGACACCCAGCCTTCGTGCACCAGCGCGCGCTCTGCGAAATCTTTTTCTCCGGCCGCAGTCAGACGGACAATCGATGCCCGGCGATCATTTTCGACCGGCACGCGGACAATCAGCCCCTCTGCCACCAGACGATCAACAATACCGGTTACATTGCCGTTCGATACCATCAGCGACTTTGAAAGCTCGCTCATGCGCATGCCATCGCGTTCACGATACAGCGCGGCGAGCACGTCAAAGCGCGGCAGGGTCGTGTTGAATTCCGTGCGCATTTTCTCGCGCAATTCACCTTCGATCTTGCGCGAGACTTTCAGGATTTGAAGCCATGCCCGCAGGCGCGCCTTGGAAAGATCGGATGTCTCATTGCCTGTCGTTTCGGAAAGTCGCTCAGACTTGTTCATGTTCATACTTCTCCTCCCGAAACGGAAATCGCCTGTCCCGTTATCGATGCCGCGTTCGGGCTGCAAAGCCACATGACCGTCTCTGCCACCTCTTCGGGCTGAATGAAGCGATTTTGCGGATTGATCTTGGCAAGGCTGGCCCGTGCGGCTTCATCGCTCATACCGGTTTTGGCAACGATGTTTTCCACGGACTTCGCCAGCATCGGTGTTTCCATGAAGCCGGGGCAAACCGCATTGATCGTAACCGGGCTATTGGCCAATTCTGCCGCCATGCCCTTGACCATGCCGACAACGCCATGCTTCGCCGCACAATACGCCGTAACATAGGCATAGCCCTTAAGCCCGGCTGTCGAGGCAATGGAAATCAGTCGACCCGGCTTGGTCTTGTCCATTGCGTTCAATCCTTCGCGGAACGTCAAAAACGTACCGGTCAGATTGACATCCATGGTCCGTTGCCACAGATCGACCGATGTCTTGCCAAGCGGCGCACTTTCAGCCATCCCGGCATTCGCGATCACCAGATCAGGCGTGCCAACCATATCAACCATTGTCGTGAACATGTCTCGAACCGACGTTTCATCGGTCACATCGGCGACAATGGCGGTGATGTTTTCATGTTCGGCGATCTCGGCCAGCACATCTGGTCGCCGCCCGGAAACAGCCACCTTCACACCATTATCGGCCAGCATCCGGGCCATCACGGCCCCGACACCGGAACCACCACCGGTGATCAATGCGTTATGAACGGCAACATCGGCCATCGGTGCTTATACCTTTCCGGTCATGGTTTCGGCCCGCTCGGCAAGCCGGCACATCTGATCGCGCCCGGCATAGTATGGCGCTGGCCAGTTTTCGGTGCGATTGCCAAGGGTTGCTGCCTGATGCAGCGTCCAATACGGATTGGCCAGATGTGGCCGCGCCAGACACACAAGATCGGCACGCCCGGCCATCAGGATCGAATTGACGTGGTCAGGCTCATAGATATTGCCAACCGCCATGGTCGGGATATCGGCCTCGTTGCGGATACGATCAGAGAATGGCGTTTGGAACATACGGCCATAGACCGGCTTGGCATCCGTTGTCGTCTGCCCCGCCGAAACGTCACAGATGTCAACCTCATTGGCCTTGAGCATTCTGGCAATCTCGACCGCTTCTTCGGGCGTAATACCCGCATCACCGACCCAGTCATTGGCTGAAATACGAACCGACATCGGCTTGTTTTCGGGCCATGCGGCACGGACGGCAGTGATGACTTCAAGCGGATAACGCATCCGGTTTTCAAGTGACCCGCCATATTCATCATCGCGGATATTGCTGACCGGACTGATGAAGGATGACAGAAGATAACCATGCGCGGCATGAACCTCGATCATGTCAAAGCCTGCGTGATCGGCCATCTGGGCCGATGCAACAAACTGATCACGAACCATATCCATGTCTTCACGCGTCATGGCCTTGGGCACCGCATTGCGGTCCGACCATGCGATGGCAGATGCTGACATCAGTGGCCAGTTATCATCCTTTAACGGTGCATCCATTTCTTCCCAACCGAGCTGGGTCGAACCCTTGCGCCCGGAATGACCGATCTGCATGCAGACCTTGGCCTCAGACTCGCTATGGATGAAATCAGTAATCCGCGCCCAGGCCCTCTCGTGGCTGGCATCATAGGCACCCGGACAGCCCGGCGTAATGCGCCCCTCTGGCGAGACACAGGTCATTTCGGTATACACCAGTCCTGCCCCGCCCTTTGCGCGTTCGGCATAATGCACCAGATGCCAGTCGGTCGGGCAGCCATCAACCGCCTTGTACTGTGCCATCGGCGAGACAACGATACGGTTCTTAAGCGACATGTCGCGCAACTGATAAGGCACGAACATCGGATGGCGAACCGGTGCACTGTCCGGAAGGCCCGCCTGTGTCTGGAACCATTTTTCCGCACCTTCAAGCCATTTGGCATCGCGCAGGCGCAGGTTTTCGTGACTGATGCGCTGTGATCTGGTCAGAAGAGAATAGGTAAACTGGGTCGGATCAAAATCGAAATAGCGTTCGATTTCCTCGAACCACTCCATCGAGTTACGCGCAGCCGACTGCAGACGCAGAACCTCAAGACGTCGTTCGTCTTCGTATTTGCCAAAGGCGGACTTGAGGTCACCTTCGGAATGCAGATAGTTGGCCAGCGCAATCGCGCTTTCAAGCGCAAGCTTGGTCCCCGACCCGATGGAAAAATGCGCCGTCGCCGCCGCATCGCCCATCAAAACGATGTTCTCATAAGACCAGCTTTTGCAAAGAACTCGCGGGAAGCTCAGCCAGGCCGAACCGCGAATATGGTGTGCATTACTGATCAGATCATGACCGCCCAGATGATCCTTGAAGATGTCCTCGCAGGTTGCAATCGACTCTTCCTTGGACATCTCGCCAAAACCATATGCATCCCAGGTTTCCTGGGTGCATTCGACGATAAAGGTCGCCGTTTCGTCATCAAACTGATAGGCGTGCGCCCAAACCCAACCCTTGTCGGTTTCCTCAAAGATAAAGGTAAAGGCGTCATCAAATTTCTGATGCGTTCCCAGCCAGACAAACTTGCATTTGCGGGTATCGATGTCAGGCTGGAAATGCTCGGCAAATTCGGTGCGGGTCTTGGAATTCAGGCCATCACTGGCAACAACCAGATCGAATTCCCTGGCATAATAGGCAGCACTTTCGGCTTCGGTTTCAAAGCGCAGCTCAACACCCAGTTCACGCGCACGTTCTTGCAACAGGATCAAAAGCTTTTTGCGGCCGATGCCGCAGAACCCGTGGCCGGTGGAGATCGTCTTTTCGCCGCGATACTGAACCGCGACATCATCCCAATAGGAAAAGTTGGCGCGAATGGCCTCGGCACTTTTGCCATCATTCTCGGCCAGATTGTCCAGCGTCTCGTCAGACAGCACCACGCCCCAGCCAAATGTGTCATCTGGCTTGTTGCGCTCAATCACAACAACCTCGTGCGCGGGGTCGCGCAATTTCATCGAGATTCCAAAGTAAAGCCCCGCAGGACCTCCACCCAGACAAGCTACTCTCACCAGCTTTTCCCTTCCTGATTTGTTTGGTTGTTTCGGGAAACTGACAAAACGGTACGCCTCGAATTCATTTATTTCAAGCACAAATATTTTAGGTTTGAAATATTTTCAGATTTGCCTAGACTCCCTCCCATGATCAGAATGCGCCCGGTGATATCACCAAGCGCCACAACACAGAATTTCAGGGACCTGACCATGATTACCGACTGGGATGATGCTTATGCCAATGGCGATCACATCGCCGATGCCGCAACCTATCCGGAGCTATGGGCGACCCAATCGGCACAATTTCGCGATGAACTCTCAAGCGATGATCGCGCCCGGCTCGACATTGCCTATGGCGACGCACCGCGCGAGAAATATGATCTTTTCCTCCCCTCCGGCACGCCCAAGGGCTTGGTCGTCTTTGTACATGGCGGCTATTGGAAGGCGTTTGACAAATCCAGCTGGTCGCATCTGGCCAAGGGTACGGTAACCAGGGGCTGGGCTGTTTGTATGCCAAGCTACACGCTTGCCCCTGATGCACGGCTTTCTGAAATCATCCTGCAAATCGGCGCGGCCATAACGCACGCAGCCACCAAGATCGCAGGCCCGATCCATATCACCGGTCACTCCGCAGGCGGGCACCTTGTCAGCCGCATGGTATCTGACACATCCCCGCTGGCTCCATCAGTTCTGACGCGGATTGAAAACACTGTTTCGATCAGCGGTCTGCATGATCTGCGCCCGCTGCTCAAAACGACCATGAATGATGTTCTGCAGCTTGATGAGGACGAAGCAACGCGTGAAAGTGCCGCCCTGCTAAAGCCCGCCTTGCCATGTTCGATCACCTGCTGGGTCGGGGCCGATGAACGTCCGGAATTCGTGCGTCAGAATGATTTGCTTGCCAATATCTGGACCGGCCTTGGCGCCTGCACACGAAGCGTGCACGCCCCGGACAAACATCATTTCAATGTGATTGCCGATCTCGCAGACCCTGACTCTGATCTTGTCGCCTGCCTGCTCACCCCGATCCGTGCAGAGGACGCATAAAATGTCGACCGTCACGCTTACAATTGAAAACGCCATTGCCTTCATCACGATCAACAATCCACCAATCAACGCCACCAGTCATTCAGTGCGTGATGGCCTTGTTGATGCACTTGATCAGATTGATGGCAATGATGACATCCGGGCTGCGATCCTGATCTGCGAAGGCAAAACCTTTATTGCCGGTGCCGATGTTAGTGAGTTCGGACAACCGCCAAAACCCCCGATCCTGCCCGACGTAATCAAACGCCTTGAGGCCGCAACCAAGCCGGTCATTGCCGCCATTCATGGCCACGCGCTTGGCGGCGGACTAGAAGTCGCACTGGGCTGCCATTACCGCATTGCTGACAGCAAAGCCAAACTCGGCCTGCCGGAAGTCAATCTTGGTCTGATCCCGGGTGCGGGCGGCACCATCCGACTGCCCCGTCTGGTTCCGGTCACAGAGGCCGTCAGCATGATCACCAGCGGCAAACCGGTTTCGGCGACCAAGGCAAATGAAATCGGCCTGCTCGACGCGATTGCTCACGGTGTACTCATTGATGCCGCCTGCGACTTTGCCCAGACCATTCTGGACCGCGAAATGCCAAAACCGCTTCTGCTGCGCGATCCCGTTAGCGTTCCGAGTACCGAAGAATGGGATGACATCACCGCCGCAACCAAGAAGAAAGCACGTGGACAGACTGCACCCCTTGCCGCGATCTCCGCTATTCGAACCGGGATAGAAGAGGGCCCGGATGCAGGCCTTGCCTTTGAACGTGAAAAATTCATCGAATTGCGCGACAGCGATCAATCAAAGGCACTTCGGCACATCTTCTTTGCCGAGCGTTCAGTCGCCAAACTGCCCGAACTCAAGGGCGTAGAACCCAACCCGCTCCATCAGATCGGCGTCATTGGCGGGGGCATCATGGGGGCCGGCATTGCCACGGCATCTCTGCTCGCGGGCTATGACGTCACAATCATTGAACGCGATGACGCTGCCTGCGCCAATGGCCGCGCCACGGTCGAAAAGCATCTGTCGGGCAGCCTCAAGCGTGGCCTGATCAGCCAGGATCGCTTTGATGCCTTGATGGCATCGCTTAAGACAAGCACCGACTATGCTGCTCTGGCCGATGCCGATCTGGTGGTCGAGGCCGTGTTTGAAGATATGGCGGTCAAGCATGACGTGTTTGGCAAGCTTTCGCTTCATTGCAAGGCGGATGCAGTCCTTGCATCAAACACGTCCTATCTTGATATCAACGAAATCGCCTCACGGTGCATCAACCCAAAACGCGTGATAGGACTGCATTTCTTCTCACCTGCCCATATCATGAAGCTGCTTGAGGTTGTCCGAACCGACAAGGCCGACGCCAAAAGCCTCGCGACCGCATTCGACTTCGCCCGTGCCCTTGGCAAGATCGCAGTACCGTGCGGGGTGTGCGATGGCTTTATCGGCAACCGGATCATGTCGGCATATCGCAAGCATTGCGAATATATGCTCGAAGATGGCGCACTTCCCCATCAGATTGATGCCGCCATGGTGGAATTCGGCTTCCCGATGGGCCTGTTTGCCATGCAGGATATGGCAGGCCTTGAGATTTCCTGGGCCACCCGCAAACGCCTCGCCCCGTTCCGCGATCCATCCGAACGCTATGTCGCCTTGGGTGATTACCTCTGCGAGATGGGCCGTTTTGGCAAAAAGAACGGTCTTGGCTGGTATCGTTATGATGAAAACGGCAAGGCGCAACCCGATCCGGAGGTCGACGCACTGGTGATTGCCGAATCAGAGAAAAAGGGCATCACACGCCGCGACTTCACCAGCGCGGAAATCATGGATGAGATCCTGACCGCCATGCGCAATGAAGGCGACAAGATCCTGTCAGAAGGGATCGCCAACAGCGCCGATGCCATCGATGTCGTCATGGTCAATGGCTATGGCTTCCCGCGGCATAAGGGCGGGCCGATGTTTATGACTGCCAACGTTGATTAGAAGAGGGTTGCGGGGGCAGGATTAGCGCTCGCTTTGCTCGCTCAGCTTCGGCCAAAGGCCTTCGCAAAGAACCTGCAAACAGGCATTGGCCTGTTTGCGATCTTCCAATCCATATGCGCCCGTCAATCGAACACAAAAAAAGCCCGCCACAAGGGCGAGCTTTTTTGATGTTGGTTGCGGGGGCAATCGCCGATGTTTGATTCACTTCCACGGGATTTGCATATTTTAGCTCATTAGAGCCAGAAGATCGCATACCCGTGATAGATTGGGATCATATCTTTCTCTTCCTTGTCAAGTCGTTAATGACCGAACGATGTATGATGGGGAAGTCTATGCAAGCCGCTTGGGGACAGGCAAGAATACAGGTTCTGGCGTTAAAACCAGAGATAACAGCCGCTCTGGAAGCAGGCCAATCGGTTGGTGCCATCTATGATGATCTGAGCACCAGTCAGCGCATTTCCATGTCACGCATAACTTTTTACCGATGGTGCCGCCGATTGCGAACACCCGCCATCTCGAATGCGTCATCCTCATCAATTCCTTCGACACAAAAATCACCCCAGGCACCTTCTGTTGCAGATGATCAGCAACGGCGACCTTCACCCGATACGAAAGCATCGCCTCGTGACGGCTTGAGCAATGAAGAACGCATTGCCGGAAAAATCGCCGAAGGAAGGGAAGCAGGTGAACTTATTTGAGGCCGAGCAATGACCAGAAAGGTTACCTCCTGCGGCAACGATCCGCCCACGCGTCATATCGATCACCGCCGGATTTTGGTTCCGGTCTGGTGGATGTAAATGCCCCAACACCTACGCCCGTTACCCGATTTTTTTGAAGATTATCGGGTCGGGCTTTTCGGGTAGGGGCCGGTGTTGCTGGCCAAGTCAGTGTCAGTTTGTGGGGATACAGTATGGATTGCGAAAAGCCGTCAGAAATTGACATCACGGCACCTGCGACAACAGCTTTCATCTTTAAGGAGGTGAACCGTCGCGACTGGTACCTACGCTTGTCAGCTCTGGCCAAGGAACTTCCATATATCGACTTTAAATTTGCCCAAGTTTCGAAAGGTTATCCGCTTGATACCCGTTCGAAGCTTCGCCTGGCGCGTGTGATTGCTAAAGCAGAGGTCGTATCAAAATATCCGGCCTGCCCTAATAAATGGGACGATATTACCGAAAATTTCGTATCTGATGGTTACGCTGTTGCAGTTTTGGATCTGGTTCTGGACGTTCTCGCCCAAGAGAACATTCACCTTGTTCCCCGTCGCATTGAAACTGGCCCGGTCGATGATATTCACTTGCTAGAGTTATCGTCTGGCAAGACTGAGAAATCCGGTTCAGTAAATAACATTCCGAGCTTGCTTGCGGGCAAAGAAACTCTGGCTACACTTCTGGCAATATGTCTCGGCGGCATTCTTGGAAGTTTTCTTGGTGTGCTATTCGGCCATTTGTTGGTCGTGCTATTCCTTGCTGAGGAACCTCCCCAGATATATTGGGAGCCCCCCGGATTTTCGCTCCGGCATTGGGAGAGATTGAAGAGTTTGATCTCCCGCTACCGCTTGATCAGCCCGACACCCTCAGTAAGCCGGTTCGACCAATGGAGGTCGAATGAACTGGCAATCTGATTATCTCGTTTTTCACCGTCGTATGCACGAACAGCGCAAAGCGCTTGGCCTGTCTCAATTAAAGACCGCCAGCCTTATTGGTGTGTCTGAAAGAACTTATCGCAATTTCGAAAACGGTACCGGGGATCTTGAAGGTGCAAAGCTTTTCAAACTCGCCAGTTCGCTCGGTATCAAAATCATCATTTCAGACGGAGTTATCGCTGATGGCGTTAATTAACATCACTCTGCAAGGCAAAGGCGGCGTCGGTAAGTCCTTCGTCAATACGCTGCTATTGCAATATTACCTTCAGCGCGGTGTGCCGGTTCAGGGGTTTGACACCGACCCGGTTAACCAGACCCTTGCCGGTTTTGAGAAACTGCCAGTCAAGATCACGAAGCTTGCGGATCGCGATGATGAAGTCAATCCGCGTTATTTCGATACATTGATCGAAGATCTGGTTGCTCTGCCCAAAGATGGCGTTGCCGTCATCGATAACGGTTCGAGTTCGTTTCTGCCACTTTTGTCCTATCTCGTCGAATCTCAGGTGCTGGAAATGCTGACGGATGCCGGTCATTCAGTCCGTCTACAGTCGGTCATCACGGGCGGTCAGCCGATGATGGACACTATCACGGGACTTGATCGGGTATTACGCTCGATCCCAGACATTCCTGCCATTGTCTGGCTTAATCCGTATTCTGGCCAGATTGAACATCGCGATCCCGGTTCTGCGCCCAAAGGGTTTGAAGATTTCAAAATCTACAAAAACCATAAAGATCGAATATACAGCCTGATCCAGATCCCGCCTGTGCGCCAATCAACTTTTGGCGAGGATATCAAGGCGATGATGGCAGCCCGCCTGACTTTTGATGAAGCGATCGCATCCGAAACCTTCAACATTATGGCCCGTCAGCGTCTCAAGACAACTTGGGGCACCCTTTTCAACATCATGGAAGAGGCGATGCTCTGATGTCTGCACTTGATGAAACCCCGCCATTTCCAAACAGCATTGAGACAATCGATGAACTGCGCACATTTTTATGGAAGCAGCATGGAGTAACTGTCGGAGAAGACGATCCGATACTTTTAGTCTTTACAATGCACCGGGTCGCTCTTGCTCAACAAGAACGCCACTATGACAGGCAGCGAAAGCACTTCATCGAGGCCATCAACCAGTCGATCAGTCATTTCACATGTGATGTCAAAGGTGCGATTGAAACCTTCAAAAATGAAGCAATCGGCGATGTCGTACGCGAACGCATAGAGGCGATGAATGAGGCCTCCCGACAGGCTGACAGAGCCTCGGCAAACATTCGCAAATATATGTTTTACCTAGGAATCTTAACGGCCGTGAACTTGCTGGCTGTGTTCTTCAGTATCGGCCTCCTGTTCTCAGTAACCAGATAGCTTTCACCTTTATCCCATAGAGGAAAACATGAAGAAAATTGACCTCAACACTCTGACCTTATCTGCATTTATTTCAATGACCATGATCGCTCATCCGGTCATGGCCCAAGTTGATCTTGGGGACACATCAGGCGACGGCGATACATCCTGGTCCGGCTACCTCGTAGATGGCCTGACCGGGATTCTGGATGGTTTGGTAACGATTGGCGCTGTCGTGCTTGGGATCGGTCTTTGCGCATGGGGGATTGTCGGCGCGATCAACGGCAAACTTGATCCTATGCAGGCATTAACCCGAGTGGTCGGTGGTGTTGTCGCTGTGGCTGCACCGTTTATCGGCCCCGCGCTCCTGAACTTTATCAACAGTTGATAAGGAAGAGCGAATGAAGGCGGCAAGTGTCGTGCAGGTTCATGTCCAGCATCAGATGACCCTGGCAGGTCTTCCTATGAACCTCATTGCGTTTTCGGCAATAGGGGCTCTGGTTGCTCTGATTATTCCACTTGCCTTGCAAACAGTGGTTTTGCTGATCCCGGCACCCTTGGCCGGACTGATCATCACATGGGTTTTCCTCATGCGCAGATTTCGGGCTAACCCCTTCTTCGACAAAGAATTGATCCTTGCGCCGAAGTTCTGGTTCAAGCGACGACACAAAGTATCTGTGCTAAGCGCAGGTGGAGGTCATCAATGATCTGGCCAGAAGTGATTTCTACTCTAGGTGTCTCTGCGATGGCAGGTGGTCTAGCTCTACCAGCCACCCGCAAACTGTTACTCGGTGATCTTAACAACGACTGGCTCCAGGACGAGCTGGAATTTGACAGCATTGATCATAATGATGGTGTTACAGGTCGTAATAAAGACGGTTCATTATTCCGTGTCTGGTCACTACCTGGAACGAGCTATGATGCTCGCGTTGAGACCGAACAGAACAATCTCCTTCTGGGGCGCGGTAATCTTCTGCAGGATCTGGCAAAGCTGGGGGTCGCTGTTCGTTTCAGCGGTGTCAAACGTCAGCGTTCAATTGGAAGTCATGGAGAATGGCCCAATTCGGTTCTTCAGGAGATCGGCGACGCCGAAGCTGAGCGACACAAATCGAGTTACTTCATTGATTGGTATCTGATGCTGTCGGCAACGGACATGCAAGCCCTGTCCGAGGCCGACGACAAGATTCAGGCATTGTTGGCAACATATAATGTTACTCCAGTCCGGATTGCAGAATATCCAGATGAACCATGCTACCTCACAGGATTCCTGAATGGTCTGGTATGTGGTGAATATCGCCGCGACCTGTCCGTTGCCAGCCACAACATTTCCGGACGCTTGCCAGCGTCAGATATCAGTTTTGATAAACTGACAGGCCAGATCGGCACACATGTCCCTGATCGTAAACTGCAGAAAATCATCACTATCACGCACTGGCCAGAAATTTTGAATGCCTTGTTCCTTGGCGAGATTCTTGCACTGGAAGGCGACATTGAAGTCAGTCAGGTATGTGAACCGTGGGGCCGCGATCAGGCAACACTATTCTTCGAACGGCGTCTGATATCAGAGAATGGACGGATCTTTGGCAACCCGGCCGGCGCAAAAGAAACATCTGCACTACTGTCGCTTTTAAAAGAAAATGCCACGGCACTGTTTGCAACTCAGTTTTGCATTATTCCGCGTGCAGCATCTGAAGAAGCACTTAACGAACTTATCCGCGAAATCACAGTTATTCTTGCTGACAGGAGGATCGGTTACTCAATCCAGACAAAAGGTGCGCCTGCCTGTTGGTTCAACCGGATGCCCAAGCCGCTCAAAGGCGGGATGATGCCCCCCGGAAGCCGGATGATGGCCAGCCTTGACCTGCGCGATCAGAATATTGCAGCCATCTGGGCTTTGCCCCACACACCTAACGGTATGCCAGAGAGCCCGCTCGGCCCGGCACCTGTGCGACTTTTCTCGACACCTTCAGGGCAGAGCTATTCATTTCAGTTTCATGTCGTAAACAAACCTCTGACGCTGGCAAACTTCCTCGTATTTGCTCCGGCCGGAAGTGGCAAGTCCACCCTGATCATGCATCTTCTCAGTGGCTTGGCCAAATTTCCCAAAGTGCGTTCATATCTGTTTGATTCCCAAGAAGGGTCACGCTTCATGGTGGAAGCCATGGGAGGTCTCTATCAAGGTTTTGACAGCCTGGCACTCAATGCCCTGGATGTCGGTGAGGACACCCCTGAAAACCGCGAACGCATTAGGCACATCCTGTATTCCCTCGCCGGAGGGATAGAAGATCGCGAAGACAGGAAGGCGATTGATCTCGCTGTCGAGACCGCCTTTCTTATTGATCCGCCGGAGCGGACATTGAACGCCATCTATCCTTATGCCTTTGCGCGTCGATCATCTCTACGAGATGCATTTGCGCAATGGGTTGTCGATGAGAAAGGCAACAAAGGCATCCGCAGCCACATCTTCAATGCTCCGCACGATAGCCTTTCTGGGATGCTTGATCAGTCTTTCAATGTCGGGATCAATATGAATCAAGCATTGAAAGACCCGACACTGGGCGCACCGATTGTCGCTCACATTTCCGAGGCGATTTATCACTCTGCTGTGCAGATGGCTGCAACCAATGGGGAAGTAGATGGCGGGTTTGCCATCGTTCTCGAAGAAGCGGCAAGACTGCGCCAGAACAAAGGCTTCCGGGATCTCAGCGACGTCATGTATCGCGAGTATCGAAAGCTTGGCGGCATTGTCGGGATGATCTTCCAGGATCCAGCCGCCCTCACGGACAGCGAAGGGTATGAGGCGATCATTGAGAATACTGCGACCTTCATTTTCTTCCCAAACTCCAAAGTCACCGAGAAAAGTCTCATTCCGTTCAATTTGAACGAAGAACAAAAGCTGTTCATTCAAGGCAAAACACGCAGTCGCAAGAAAAAGGACCGCCGTGTCCTGATCGTCAAACGTGATGAGACCACAGGTTATGAAGAAAGTCTGATTCTGGACGTGGACCTGACTCCTCTTGGTGAACCCGCACGCTTCTATCGCAGCGGCCCGGCCGCCAATGCGGTCCTTGAAAGTCTCAAACAAAAATGGGGGGCGACATGGCAAAGCCACCTGTAACGCGAGCGCGGCTTAAGGGCATGATCATCGCTGGCATGTTGATCATGACGCCTTCATTTGCATACGCCACTTATCCAGTCTTTGACGCGACCTCTTTTGTAAAGCTCACAGAGCAATTTAACAGTCTGCAAAAGCAGCTCGATCAATTGATGGAGCAAACCCAAATCCTTGGGAAAATCAGCAAGGCTGCGCAAGATCAGATCAACGCCATTGGGAAAATGGGTAAAATTACCATGCCCATCGTCAATATGGCGAAGATGGTCCAGGCGATTAACAAAGACGCTCGTTGCCTTTTACCCGATCTCTCGCGACTTCTGCCGAGCATCGATCTCGATGATCTGGACTGGGAAAGCATTTGTGCTCGTCGTGCCTTCTATCAGGAAATGTTGTGGTTCGATCCCAACGACCCGGAAAGCTGGAAGTTCAATGAAGGAACAGCACCTGAAGACTGGTCGAACCCTGATGGTGGCAGTTGGGGAGGTGCGGGCAACGGTCCAGATTGGCAAAATCCTGACAGCTCCCCTGAAGCAGATTTTGCGTTCCGAAAGGCAAGAGACCTTGCCCGGCAGCAGGTTCTTGCCAGGCAAAATGCAGTGGTTAAGGACGCGATCAATACAGGGTTGTCTCAGTCGGATCAGATTATTGATCAGGTGGACGAAAACCAGCAAACAGCGGATGAACTCGAAGCAGAGGCAGATGCCGCCGAAGATCTGAAAGCCCTAATGCTCGTCTTGATCAAAGCTATTCTTCATCAGGACAGGCAGGAGATTCAATCCCAACAACAAAGAGCACAGTTGATCCGTATTCAGGCGGCAACCCTGCTCAAACTTATGCCGCCTGAAGCAACAATTGAGGAAGCTCTGGGTGGAGTGGATTTAGGAGAAGAAGAGACAGCAGAAAATGGGGGCAACCAATGATCGCCCTCACCACACCTTCAGTTCAGTTGTTTGAGCATCGTCTCCAGGGCCTTACGGTCTGCATCACTAAGCGTATCCCCGTGATCGCTCAGATAGGCCTCGATCACCTGACGGCTTTGAGTGCGGGATTTGGCGTTCTTCTTCGCTTCATTTTGCTGACGGATCACGTTGTTCAACAGTGCCGTGTCGTAATTCGCCACTTCTTCCGGAGATCGCCAATCAGGAAGTTCACAAGTGTTGGAGAGAAGAACCACATCGTCACGCCCAACTTTTTTCTGAAGGCTTTCACATATAGCGTTGTCCCATTCGTTGTAAGGAACGCGAATCCAGTCAGTCCTGGGCATCATAGAGAACTGTCCACCCATTGCCGTGGATGCATATTCAAAGCGCCATTTTTCGTAAGCCCTCGACAAATCATGGCAGTATTTGATGGTGTCAAGGTCGGAATTGACCAATTCCATTCCCTCAGTGCCATATCTGCCAAGAATATAGTCAAGAGTGAATTGGGCACGGTTTGCTTCATACTCAGCTTCATATTGACTGCGAAGTTTTCGGTCACCGGCTCCATTAATTGGATTCCAAACACGGCGAATAAAGTCGCGCGTTTTATTTCCGTATCCGCCATCCCCTCCTCCTCTTTCTGTATCAAGCCAGACACGGTTCCAGTAATCGAACGCTTGGTTATCTACACATCGTTCATACGCCTTCTCCAGCTGGAGAAACGTGCGGTCCTCCTCCCAGAAGTTTCTCGCCCTATCAACATCGAAGAAGGCCGTCCGAACAGGTTCTTTGGCAATTTCATACAGCCCAGGGGTTTCACCCAAAGCGGGCAAGCTCACCAAAAGGATCAGCATCATGGAAAACGCTGAAACAATAGACTGTGCGACCTGTACTGTCGCGCAAACCTTCATCGGTCTTTCCGAGAAATTCTTTGGTTCGCTGTCCACCGTACTTTTGGACGGCATGATCGATGTTTTCATCGCTGTAACCTGCCTCTGGCTGTGTGTTTCAGGTCTAAAGATTCTACTAGGTCAAACAGATCTTGCAAGCATAGGTAGAGAACTTTTCTTCGTAATTCTGGCAGGAGCACTACTTGCTGGAAACAAAGCCGGTCTTGTCATGGGTTTTTATATGATTGCGACCGAAACCATGAATGCAGCGGCAAAAACAGTGCTAGTTGCCGCTCAAAATATAAACGACAAATCTTCTCTCATTGATGTGCCGGGCAAGTACACAAAAGCGGCCGCGTTAATATATGTGGCAGAACAAGGGTTCTTCAAAGTCCTTGATGTAGCTTGGGAACTCTGGAAATCGTTTTCGGTTGGCAACATGACCGGCCCACTCACGGCTGTCCTGATCGTCATTCCGTGGATGCTTCTGGTCGTCGTGTATTTTGCTCAAGTTACAGTCACGCTTTTCCGTGTTGGCGTAATTGCCGGGCTTGCCCCCTGGATACTGTTGGGAGTGGGATTCCAATGGAGCAAAGGGATGGTCTGGCAGGGAATCAAATCACTGATTGCAGCGGCTATGGTCCTTTATGGAGCAACCATGGCAGTAGGTATCTGTCTATGTGCAGTTGCCTTGCTCTCCTCAGGAGATACCTTCTCCGCCGCCAAAATGAGTGGTGGAACCTTCTTCACCAGCTCGGGCTTCCTTGCAGTTGTTCTTGGCGTGATGGGAACTGTCTTTGTCACCGAAGCGACTGCTGTCGCCAATTCTATAGCTGAATCGCAATTCACCAACACTGCAGCCGCAACTATGGCCGGTGCCGCGCTCGGTGCTGCCGCCACATTGGGCAAGAAGTTTGCGCCTCCCGGAGCAAAAGCTGCGCTGGCGTTTGCGGATAAGGCAACCGGTGCAATCCAGTCTGGCATCGGCTCAGCCCAAGACGCTTATGCGAACAACTCCGACATTCTTGGCTCAGCCAAAAGCAGTCTTGGCGGAGATATCCGCGACCTAAGCCGGGGCAACCATACCAAAAACTTTGATGACTATCTCGACAGCCTCCGTCGTGGCGGCATTTCACGCAACTGACACAGATTAGGTGAGGATAATGAAAATCCTGATTGAAATTTACAGCCTGCTGTTTCCGGTCGCCGGTTTTATCGCCACGATGATCAGGCAAGCAAGTCTTCTAACCATTTCTGCACTCGTCTTGGCGCTTGTTTTCGAACCGGACAATCTGGTGATGATTATTCGTGCGTTTCTCTCACTGGAAATTCGGGATCAAGCCCAGATTTTGCGGCAAGTCACGCTCATGGTCTTGGGTGTTTCATTCATCGTCCAGCTCGCGCTTGACCTCGCAAGTCTCAAATCAAGCCGTGAAACCAGCAGCTCTGTTGACGGTGAGAAAGGTGCATCATGACCGGCCCCGGCAAGCTCTCATCCGATGGACAGCATGATAGCTCCCACCATCCAGAAAATAATCGGGATGAACAACGGAAGTGCGACAGCGGAAAGTGTGAGTACGGCAGTTTTCCGCATGGATTGCTTAAGCGGGACATTGTTCAGAAAACCCCAAACAACCAGGACCAGTCCAACAATCAGAAAAGTGAGGATACCGCTGAGCGCAGCCGGTTCACCACATTCCTGTACCATATGGGCAAAGAAGTCGGGATCAGGGGCAAAGTCATTAGGGGAAAGTGCTCCTTGCAGGAATTCCGTGCCGACAAGGGTGTGATGATCAAGACAGGTTGCAATGCTCACCCTGATTTCCTTCCGTCCTTTATGGTGTCACTTGCAAGCTTTTCCCTCTGTGCTGCTATCACAGAAGGTGCAGGTGGTGTGTATTACATCTTCTACGCCACGCTGGCCTTTTTTTCGAGCTTGGTCTGCATCCTGTTTTACAGGATGTTTTCAGGGCGGCCGGTCTTCAATCTGATTGAAAAATGCCTGCCAATGCGCGGCATATGCCTTGTGTTTCTCATGGCATTCGCAGTCCTTCCCGACAAAGAACCCTACTGGGGGATCCTTTCAGTCGCGATCCTGCCCTGCGCTGCGATCAGCGCCTTCCGGGACGTTTCCATTCTTTCCATGAAGCTTGTCTCCCTCCGCAAGAAAGGTTCGTCATGAACAATTTTGATAAGAAAGCGCAGCTCAAAAATGTGCGTCATTACATCCTTCCGGAAATCGCAAATTGGCTTGGTTTTGTTTTGAGGATGGGTGCCTCCTTTCTGGCATGCGTCTCTGGCTACATCGGTGGCAGTTTTCTGCTTCTGATCTGTTTCGTTCCGAATGAAGCTATCTATGCATTTGAGATTTTGGCAACGACCACGCCAGAGACCTTGCAGAGTGGAGCTCTCGAATTGGCTCCCATTCTGACCGGCTTGTGGTTCATGCATATGGGCTTATTTGCTGCCATCTCCGGCAAATTCCCGTTTTCAGCTAAAGCTTCGAAGCACCCTGAAAAGATAGGCGCAGCACGATCTGCCTTCCCCTCTATCGAAGGAGAAAGCAAGTGAAACATCTGATCATTGTTATCTCCACTGTCGTTCTTCTTACCGGTTGTGCGGTCACCAAAAAAGATGTGGAATTGCCCAAAGAGGGCACAGGCACAGACGAAATGAAAAAGAGCCCGTGTGCCTGTCAACCGATTGAATTCAACAGCGGAGGCTTTGAATGGGTCGGTTGAAAACATTCCTTGAAAACCGTCGCTTTCGCCGCGCTGCCAAACTCGCGAAGAAGAACCGTGTCAAGGCAGAACGCGAGGACAAACGAGCTGCAGCTGCAGCACTCGCCCCTACCGGTCGGCACGCTGCAGTTGCCACGGCAGATCCGTTTGCCTTCGAGGCGTCTCATAAACGGCTTGCATGGATGTTCCGCCTTTCGGCCGGCGGAAACATCGCGCAACTATTCGCCATTGTTGTGCTGGTCAATGTGATCGCCGGCATGGTGCCCTTGAAAGAGAAAATTCCCCTTCTGATCCGACCGGTAACAGACGATCAGCTGCGCTTTCGCATTGAGCCTGCAACAGAGGATGTCAAGGGCTTTGATGTCGAACTTGAAGGCACCGCAAGACGCTATGTCAAAATGCTTCTTGAGATCGATGCGGTTTCACAAGAGGCCCGCCAACGCGAAGTCTCGAAGATGAGCGAAAGAAAGCTCTGGAACACGTTTCATTCCGAGTGGATTGAAAGCGGAAAGATCAGCGATGCGATTAAAGAGGGTCGTGATCGCGAAATCAAAATCGAAAGCGCAAACCGCATTTATAGCAGCGACAACAAATACCGGTTCGCTGTCGATTTCACGCGCATTGACAAGATCAAAGGAAAGCTTGTCGGAGATCCTGTCAAATTGCGTGCCTACCTGTCGATGGTCTCGGTTCCGACCGTCGTTTCCCTTGAAGACAAATACACCAATCCGTTCGGCATCGTCGTGACGGACCTGTCTCTGCGTTCCCGAGGTGGATCATGATCATCCCTAAAATCCTTCGCATATTTATTCATCTTGTTGCGGTCCTGTGCCTTATCGGATTTATCGTGCTGATGGGACTTGACGCGATGGCACAAACCCCAGCACGGCCTCCAATGCCAGGGCAAAGTGCGCCATTCGTCGGCTCGCAGGGTTCCCCCACCACGCCGAACGCCGCACCCCAAGCGGCGATGCCGGTTCCTGACAGTATCGTCGAACAGGCAAAACAACAGGCAGAAGGCGAGTTTGGCGTTCTTGAACGTCCTCGCACGTCTGGACAGATTCAAGAGGTGTGGGACTACGCCACAAAAGACGATGGCGTTTATATCACCGATCTTTGCAAGGACTGCACCTACCGTATCCGGACCCGCGAGTATGCCATCACAGTCATTGAACTTCCGCAAGGCGAAGTCATCAGCAGAATTGACATTGGCGATCTAGACAATTGGACAGTCCAGGAACGAGGGGAACGGCGTATTGCTGTTCGCCCAAAAGGATATGGATATGACACCAGCATGGCTGTCTATGGCGCGTCTGGCCACGTGTATCCGATCTATCTACGGGCAGAAGGTGTTAATTCGACAAATATCCCCGACTTAATGGTGCGGATCGCTGGCGTCGTCCAGATAGATCGGAATATTGCGGTTCCGGACGTCGGGAAAACGTCATCTGAAACGACTGTTACCTCTCCGACCGATGAATCCACCAAGACATCTGCCAAGCTTCCGAAACTGGCAGTGTCGGGAAATGACAACGTTTCCGATGCTGTGACAGGTCTTACGGAAACCGCTCCTGGAACAGCTGATGATGATTTCGTGGCAGAAGCCAAATTTGATCCCAACTCACTGCGCGGTTGGGGAAAATACAAGTTGTGGGGTGATGAGGAACTGGAACCCGAAACCGTCTTCAGGGATGACGAATTCACTTACATTCGCTTTGGCGACAAGTGGAAGGATGTGGAACTTCCCACGGCTTATGTCGTCGTCGATGAATTTGACGAACTGGTTAATACCAGAGTGCAAGGACAGACGTTCATCGTCGAAAGCACTCAGAAGCTGATCACGCTCAAGAGCGGTTTCAAGTTCATGTGTATTGAGTACACAGGGGCATAGCAAATGAACGGCTTTTGCGATATCGCCCTGGTACTGGGGATGACTTTCAGCGGGATGTGCAGTGACGCTGGACAAGGGGCACATCAGCCAACCTTGCCCGAAGATGATCGATCTGTCTGGGAGTTGCCAGCTGCACCGCCACCACCCCCGCCAGCTCCGCCCCCGGCCGCGCCGAATTTCCCGCCAATCATCATCAAACGGGAAGCTCCGCCACCTGCCCCTGCACCGGAACCGGAACCAGAACCAATGCCAGAGCCAGCACTCGAACCGGCGCCACAAGTCATGCCGAAACCAGATCCCTATCGGTTGGCATTGCAAGCAGCCTGGTCACGGGCGCAACAAAGCACTGCGCGGAACGTTGCGCTTGCTGCCTACAGCAACCCTACCGTTCCGATGGGACCAGATGAACCGCCATTGATCGGTACCGATCTACCCAAAATCGGTCGCAGAATTTCGCCCGATCCGCTGGACCTGAAGCAGATCGGTAAAGAGCCAGAAGACTATTCCGGCCCGAGAAAGGTTTCATCTCTGCCCGTCGATAACTCACGCAAGATCGCGCAAGACAGATACATCTCGGTCCAGCTTGAAACCGGGATAAACACGCAGGTCGGCGCAGATGAGCCAGGATCCGTCATTCTGCAAACCACTCGTGATGTCTATGGCTACCATGGACGGTTGGTGTTGGTGCCGAAAGGCTCCCGCCTTGTATGCACCTTCATGGCCCCAAGTGACATGGGGAGCAGCCAGATCGGGATCAATTGTGAGCGCATTCTCATGGCTGGTCATCGAGCTGAAATTGTCGATATCGGATCAAATGTGACCAATCAGCAGGGTTGGCTCGGTGTTTCTGGCGAAGTCGATAACCGGTTCTGGCAGCGATATGGAAATGCCTTCTTGCTGACCGGCATTTCCACAGCCGTTCGATATGCCGCAGCCAGCACAAAAAGCGAAAACGATGATGGCGAGGTCGCAACGGCCGCTGCCGAGAAAGCATCAGAAGAACTTTCCAACAAGTTCGGCGAGATAACGGCTGACATGCTTGAGAAGACCATCGATCTCAAACCGATCATCCAGATACCACAAGGTACCCGTCTTCAGATCCGTCCTGCAACGGACTGGTATATCAAGGAAATGGAGTAAACCATGAAGAGCAAACTGCTAGCGTTGCTTTTGCTGTTGTCCTGTCTTGACCTGTCGGCATCAGCGCAGGATATCAGCAATGACACAAACACCAATGCGCCTATATCGACTGCCGCTCCCGAAGATACGGCCGACATCGATGCGATGGTCGAAAAGGTAAACATCATCACCCGTGCGAACAGCACAACGGAACTGCCCGAGAACGATCCGATCCCGCTTGATCTCGGACTTGTCGAAGTTCCGGGAGTCTCCACGGATCTGACAAAGGGTGTTACGGCCAAAGCATATGCACGATACGTTTCTGTTGACGGCATGAAGATCGGTCAGCTGGTGCTGTCCAGTGTCGAGAAAGGTGATCGTGTTGAAGCCCTGAACTCCGACAACTTTGTTGCACAGTTCGATCTCAATCAACCGGCTCTGGATCCTTCTTCACCAATTTCGGTTGAAGGTAACAAGGAAGAACTAACTGCAGCTCTCGAACGTCTTGCAGCAGATGAAGAAACATCAGAACAAGTCAAAGAAGAAGAAGTGGCTGATTCCGGTGTTGGCGCAACAGGTGGAGATCCGGGTTCAAACGCAAGCTCCAATCCCGACGCATCAGGCTATAGCACTCCGGCCTCTCTTGACGTAGGTGACGCACCCAAAATTTCGTCAAACATCACTACAGAAGGGTGTGAGATCCGTGTCGATCTAGATCAACTTCAAGCGATTCAACAAACCCGGGTGGTCACAACGACAGACGGCACCCCGGAATATGGCGAATGTGCTGATGGTGCGGAGCGTTTCAAGATTGATATGTCGTTCGCTGTATGCCCCTACGATGAAAATATCGAAACGATGAAGGCAACCGCCCAGTTCATGTATTACTACACGGATGGCGGCGGAAACCGAGAAGAGATTGGCGATTGTCAGCCAGACTCTGAGAAAGTCTATGACATCGTTGAAGACCGTAACGCATGTCGTGTCTATCTCGATTACATCAACCTTCAGGCCATCCCGCAAGGCAAGCTGGTTTACACCAATCATAATGGCAAAGTTGTTCCTGTAGCCGATTGTGCTGCATCAATTGAAATCGATCCGGTGCCGATGATCGAAACCACCGAAGGCTGCGATATTCGCGATGACTTTATCGCCGGAATGTCATTTGGTCGTTCGAAATATATCTACAATCTTGAAGGTCAGGATTGGGATACGTCCTGTCAGGATAACGATGAAGAGTATTCACACACCACGATCTATAAGACAGCCAACGGCGATCAGGTGTGCGAACCGATTATCAACAGGGAGAGCGGGAAAGTTACTCTTCAAAGCCGGGTGATGATTAATGTGAACGGCTTCGAGCTTTATCGCTCGCCATGCACGCCGGACACCTCTGCCAAGGATATCCAGTCAACGACGGCCGGCTGCGAAGATCCATCAAAATGGACCCACAATCTCAGCACCAGTCAAAGTATCGGGCAGGAACGGTTTTATTATCTTCTCGATGGGAAACAGGAACCCGTTACTGAATGCCAGGACAACGGTGTCATTTATTCTCATCAACAGGAGTTGACCGGCTGGCAACCTCACGATGTGCAGCTTTTCGCTTATAGGCTCGTAACGGTCTATATCGAGGGCGTTCCAACCGTTACTGGTCGATACAACGTACTGACATCCCAGGTGCTACCTGGAGACCCCCAAATTCCCTACACATATGTCGGCGTCGGGCCTGCAACAAATGGGGAAACCTTTTATGAGGGATGCACCCGGTTTGACGAACGGGACGAAGTGGAGACCTACAAGCGTCCTGATGGGTCATCGCATAAAGTCATAGTTGGTGATGCGCTACCATTAAATCTTGGCAACAAGTGCATCGCGAACTTTGACTGGGCCACCCCGACCAACTCGAGCTGGACAGCCCCCCAAAACCATACTGGGGGTCCTTGCGGTAATGGCTCTGGAACCACCACAGTCAAAGTGGGCGGATCCGACGGCTACTACGAGAACCGAACGGTCTACAACTCCAACCATTGCAACTATACCTCGTCAGTAGGAACAAGAACGACTGTGCGCGAAGACGGGGAACTCATAGGAGAACCGCAAAGTAATACCTGCACAACACTCGCGGCACAAAGCTCAGTCCACCAAAAACAATCAGGCTGGGAATATTGGACCCAATACGAACCAAATAAATACAATTACCCCACACATTCCGACAGCGTGAAGAGCGGTTGCATGGGCAACTGGGGGTGGTGGTGATGAACGCCATAACCCCACCAATTAACCCTGTTTACAGGCAGATTGTCCTACCTCTTGCCCAATATTATGACGATCCAAACACTGTGGAGGTCCGGCTGAACAAGCCGGGCCAGATCATCGTGGATCGCCGAGGAGAAGGCAAACAGCTCATCGTTGATGAGAACCTTACACAGGCAGCTATTGAGCAGCTTTGCAAAAGCCTGTCGAATGTCCGTGGTCTTAATTTCGATCCGGACAACAATCCAATCCTCTCAACGGCATTGGATGAAGGGCATCGCTTTGAATGTCTGGTCGGACCATCCGTCCGGTCGGGTCTGAGTCTTGCAATTCGCTGCAAGCATCCTTTCGTTCCGACATGGGATCAGCTCATCAAGGCAACTCGAAAAGGCAATCGGGATGCACTGGATGAAGCTCTTGAGCGCCGAAAAATCCGGTGCGAAACCGAAATCCGCGATGTTCTGATTGAGGCGATGGTAAATGGCTGGAACATCATCATCTCGGGCGGCACCAATACCGGTAAAACGACCCTCCTAAATCTACTGCTTGCTTCTCTTGATGACGATATCCGTGTGATCGGTGCGGAAGACACGATGGAGTTGGCGCTTGAACGGTTCTGGGACGGCAACGGATTGCTCGCAGCCCGTGAGAGTGCAGCAGGAACCGGCATGGTGGATTGGCGTGTTCTGTTCGATCACACCAACCGCATCACTCCGGACAGAGTTTTGTTTGGTGAAATCAGCACCAGAAATGCCTTTGCCGCTCTGGGCACGCTCAATGCCGGCGTAGAAGGTGTGACCTTCACGATCCACTCTGAAAACCCGAGACACGCCATCCATCGCAAGTTCGATCAGAATATTGCCTGGGCGGGGATGAAAATGGACAGGGTTCCAGAATTTTTGACCGAACTCGTTGATGTTGTCGTTCAAATCAAGCGGGACCGTGACGGTTTCCGACGGATCACAGATATCTGGCAGCCCAAGAACGACAATTTCATCCTCAAAGACGGGAGGGCAGCGTGATGAGCCAGCGTTTCGGTCACTTTCTTCTTGTCGTCATTTTGCTAGGGACCATTGCTGGCATCCTGCTTGAATGGCATCTGTCGGTCGGCTTCGATCCCAGAAACCCGGATTGGTGGAAATGGCTGGGTGCGACTTTGGTTCACCCGGCCGGCCTTCCTAAGGAAATGCTTTTTCCAGCCTTTGGGATCATCCTTGGCGGTATCGCGCTTATGGGCGTTGTTGGTTTTGTTATGAACCGCGCTCGCAACGATACGATGGCTGGGGGGCGTAGCAGCAAAGATATCCATGGCTCAGCTCGCTGGGCAACCATCAAGGATATCCGGAAAGCACGTCTTTTTCGCAAAAACGGTGTGGTCATTGGCAGTGTCAAAACCGGACTTGGGAAAGTTCGGGAACTCCGGCATAACGGGCCTGAACATGTGCTGGCATTTGCTCCAACTCGTACAGGTAAAGGTGTCAGTATCATTCTTCCAACACTTTTGAGTTGGACGGAAAGTGTTCTCATCCTTGATATCAAAGGTGAGAACTTTGCCAAAACAGCGGGTTGGCGAGCAAGCCTCGGACATCGTGTATGTCGTTTTGATCCCACCAATCCCGAGCCAAGCGAGACAATCCGTTTTAACCCGCTTGCCGAAGTCCGCATTACATCGCGGCGGGATATTGCCGACTGCCAGAATATCGCAAACATGGTCATTGATCCGGATGGCAAGGGAATTGCTGGCAATTACTGGCGTGAAGAAGGTTGGGGATGGTTATCAGTTGTCCTTTTGCATGTGCTTTACAAGGTCATGAAAGAGGAAAATCGCATCGCCTGCTTTGATGATGTGAATATCTTTCTTTCCGGCATATCGACAGTGAAGCCGCCCGCAGAAGCCTTGGAAGCTGCAAGGGAAGGAGCATCCAGGGAAGTTTCAGATGATCAGATGTCAGCACAAGACAACTTTGTAAAGATCCTCGAAGCGATGGCCGAATATGACCATGGTTATGCACATGTAAATAAAGAGGTGCGTCGTGGAGCGAACAGTCTTGCCATTAAAGCTCCACAAGAAAGATCTGGCGTACATTCGAACGCGAAAACCCAGCTAACACTCTACGCTGACCCGATCATTGCTGAAAACACCGCTGTCAGTGATTTCCGGCTTGATGATCTGATGAACGGTAAAACACCAATGTCGCTTTATCTGGCCTTCTCGCCGGCGGACAAAGACCGCCTGGTGCCATTGATCCGAATTATGATGAACTTGTTCTTGCGCCGCCTCACCGAGAAAATGGAGTTCGAAGACGGCAAGACGAAGCGTGGTTACAAGCATCGCCTCCTGCTCATGCTTGATGAGTTTCCGGCAATTGGCAAATTAGAGATATTTGAAGACGCTCTCGCCTTCATGGCCGGCTACGGCATCAAAGCCTACATCATTATCCAGAACATCGAACAGCTCTGGAAAAAGTATGGCAAAGATGAATCGATCTTTGCGAACTGCCATGTTCGAAGCGCGTTCACTCCGAATCAATTTAGCACTGCCGAGCTCCTGTCCAAATTGGCCGGCAAGCAGACGATTGTTCAACGAAAACAATCACAGTCAGGGAAAGCCGGCTCAATTACCGGTTCAAATTCGGCAAACATTCAAGAAACTTCACGGGACTTGCTGACGCCTGACGAAATCATGCGCTTGCCTATGCTCGATGTCGATGAAGACGGGAATAGACCACCCGTGCCGGGTGACAGCTTGATTTTCGTGGCTGGTCGCCCCCCGATTTATGGGCGTCAGCGTCTTTATTTCCTCGACAAGAAACTGTCCGAAAGATCGAAACTCGCACCTCCACGGATGAAACAATCGGGTGTCGCCAATCTAACGACCGTAACTATGGAGAAACAGCATGACGCAGCCTGAAAACATCAAGGGCGCAAACGCCCGGTTAAATGAAACAGAGTATCTCAAGCTCGCTTCCTCCGTTGTTGTGGCTGCGAGTGTCGGCGGGCCAGTTCCAGTTGATCCGGATGTTGCAGACGCGATGGGAGCCTTTGACGAAGAGGCGTTGTCTCTTGATGACGCCTTGGACAGTCACCTCGATGGCGAAGATCCAACCGCATTCGAGGAGATTCTGGGCAATGGCTAAAATGAATTTCCGCGAGAACGTTGTTAAAACGCTGCTTGATCAAATGGAGGCTGGCACCGCCCCCTGGCAAAAACCTTGGGAACCCGGCCGCTTCCGTCAACCATCGTTCAACCCTGCAACTGGAAAAGCCTATCGCGGCTTGAACCAGGTGTGGCTCGAAGCACAAGGCTATGCAGATCCGCGCTGGGTAACTTACCGCCAAGCCCAGTCGAACGGATATCAGGTCCGAAAAGGCGAAAAAGGAACACAAATCGAATATTGGCAATGGTCTGAGCGCAGCCCAATGCGAAATGAGCAAGGGCAACCAATGCTCGATGCAAACGGCAAACAACGGTATCTGGAAACCCGGCTGGATCGCCCAAAGGTATTTCACGCTGTCGTCTTCAATGGCTCTCAGATTGACGGTCTTGAGGCGTATGTCGGCCGCGAACCAGAGTTTAACCCGGTTGAACGCGCTGAACAGGTGCTTTCAGGGTTGAATGTCCCGATCCATCATGATCAGCGAGACCGTGCCTTTTACCATCCACTCAGCGATGAAATCCATATGCCCCCGAAAGGCTGGTTCAAAGGACAATACGAATATTATGCAACGGCCTTGCATGAAGGTGGCCATGCCACTGGCCACCCTTCCCGTCTTGCCCGAGACGGTGGACCATTCGGGTCTGAGGATTACGCTCGCGAAGAGCTGCGAGCCGAAATCGCAAGCTACATGATGACGACTGAGCTCGGCCTCGGTCACTATCCGGAACGTCATGCGCCCTATCTAAAGAGCTGGATGGCTGCGATCCGTGAGGATCGCAATGCTTTGTTCCAGGCAACGCGAGACGCAGAAGTCATTCGAACGTGGGTTATGGAGCCTGAAAAGCGCTTGGAACTTGCCCAGGGCAAGGAACAAACAAAGGAAATGTCCCAAGTGCAATCGATGTCGCCAGGAATGTCCGTTGATCAACGGATGGACCAGAGACGACGAGAAGCCATAGACAACATGTTTGAAAAACATCCCGAAGCCCATCCGACCCTGTGGGCTATGCATCTGCAAGATTCTCTGGTTTTGACCGGTTCTCGCGAAGATACACAATTGTTGCCTGTAAACGTGTTGAAAGAACGGTTGTACGCAACAGACCTGTCCACAGACAACCTTGTGCGATTTATGGGGCAGTCCGCCGAAATGGCGAACTGGGCAAATGTCGCCTTAGGAGATTTACCAAATCAGGACGGTGGCACGCCCAGCGCCCTCCACCAACATTACAGCCGGTTGGCGGAGAGGTTTAACAAGGTCGATTGGCTCTCTGATATAGCCGCCTCATCAGAACGCAAAACCATGGGTGCGGCCTATCGAGCCGAGATTTTAGCTGAACTTGAAAAAGAATCCGGCAAATCTGCTGCCCATCAGGAGTTTCTGTCAGCCATGTGGGATCTGGACGGCCCCAAAGAGACAAGCCGTATCGAGAAGCCTTCCTGGTATATCGAAGCGGAGGAACGCAAGACCGGCTTTCTGATGCGCTTGTCTCTGCCGATAGCGACAGAAAATACCAAGATCTCTGAACAGTCCATGTCCCCGCAGCAGAATTCGAGCCGGGAGGAATTGCAGATGTCTGAAGCTGACAAAAGCCAAATTTCTAATGATCAAGCATTCGATCATTCAGAAAACAAACGCATTTATCTGAATGTCCCATTCCGGGAAAAGAATGAGGCCAAGGAAGCTGGCGCAAAATGGGATCGTCGGCATAAATCCTGGTATGTCAATGATGGCGAGGATTTGAAGGCCTTTACCAAATGGCAGCAAAAGATCGAGGTCAACGAACAGGAAATCGATCCGATGCAGGAGTTTGCAGCTGCCTGCAGGTCAGAAGGTTTGTTGATCGACGAACCTGTCATGGATGGTAAATGGCATCGTGTTGCCGTCATCGGAGATGCAAAAGGCAAAACCAGCGGCTCTTATCGCGGTTTCATTGAAGGGATACCAGCTGGCCAAATCATGAACTTCAAAAAGGCGTCGGAACCCGTCAAATGGGTCTCAACCGGTTCCAAGGTTGATCCTGCAGATCTCGAACGCCTCAAGGCGCAGGCTGCGGCCCGGAAAGCAGAGCAACAGCAGGAACTGCAGTTCCAGTACAAGCAGGTGGCCAAACGCGCGTATGGCATCTTTGCAAATGCGATTGATGCCTCAAATGACCACGGATATCTGAAGAAAAAGCAGGTAACTGGTGAAACGCTTCGTGTGGATCGATCTGGAAACCTTCTTGTGCCGATGAGCAATGAAAAAGGCTTCATCGAGAACGTCCAGAACATCTCTTCCGATGGTACAAAAATTTATCTGAAGGACGGACGAAAACGCGGCCTGATGCATGTCATTCCTGGCAAAAAGAATAGCCCGCTTATCATTGCCGAAGGCTATGCGACGGCAAAAAGCCTCAACATGGCCACCGGCTTTAGTACCGTAGTAGCCTTCGATGGTGGAAACCTCCCGGTTATCGCGGAAGCCATGCGGCAACAGAACCCCGACCGGCAGATCCTCATCGCCGCTGATGATGATCACAAGCTAGTTGAAAAACTGGGTTTCAACCCGGGCCTGAAAGCAGCAGAACGGGCTGCAGATAGGTCACAGGCCCAGATCCTCAAACCCATCTTTACGAATGAGGAAAAGCTGCAAGGTCTATCTGATCACAATGATCTGCATGTTGCGCGAGGCTTTGATGTGTTCCGGCGCGAGATCCGCGAACAACTTTCGGAACTGGGTATTTCGACCAGCCGTGGCAGATCAACGCAGATCTTGTCCAAGAAACAAAAGACCCAATCAAGCCAGATGTCGGTTTGATTTCTTAAACGTGCCGACGGTCCCCGGATCGTCGGCACCCTCTCATCGATTTGCGACAGGATTGGGCATTGGCAACAAACAAGAGAAGACTTCTGGTCACACTTCCAGACGAAGAAAGCAAGTATCTTGATGATCTGTCTTCGCAATTGCGTCTTTCCAGATCAGAAGTTCTGCGACGTTTGCTTATGAACTCGCCGTTCCCGAATGCTCGTGATTTTGAAGCAGCCCAAGCGGTCCTTGATTTACTGCAAGTCAATGCAGATCTCGCTAGGCTCGGAAACCTTCTGAAACTCGCGCTTGATGAGCCACTGAGCGCCGATCTCTTACGTAAATTCGATGAATTGACGGTCTCCATCAGTTCCACCCGTGATGAACTGAAAGATGTCGTACGAAAGATTGATCGAACTATCGGCCGCGGTGCGAAATGATCGCCAAGAAAATCCCTAAACGACCGGATATACCTGACAATTACAAAGAACTTGCAGAATACATTGCAGCGGCTAAGGAGCCGGGTGAAAAGCTGGATAAATTCTGGATCGAAAACTGTGGTGCCGGCGAAACACTCGATGATCTCGAACTGGCCTTGCGAGAGGTCTACGCTGTCCGTCTGATGAAACCCGAGGTCACAGACAAATCATATCACATGGTAGTGTCATTCCGGCCGGGTGAGAAAGATCGACTTGCAGAACAAGATTTGAAGGATATCGCTTCAGCTTATGCGGAAGGCCTCGGCTTTGCCGAACATCAATATGTGGCTGGTACGCATATTAATACTGACAATTTTCATATGCATATCGCCTTTAACAAGATTCATCCCCGAACGCTTCAAGTCGTCAATCCTTTTCGGGATTTCAAACTGCTTGATCGCGTCTCGCGAAAACTTGAAAAACAATTCGGCCTGTTTATCGACCGGGGCATGGCACAGCGAGAAAAGCACGGGCCTAAATTGTCGCCTTCAGCTCGTGATTATGAGGCGCAAACCTGGCAAGAAAGTTTCCAGAATCACGTTCTTCAACATCGCAAAGATCTGCTCGAAAAAATCAATGGGGCGGAGGCATGGCAGGATGTGCACAAAATTCTTGACGAACATGACATCGAGCTTAAAAAACGCGGCAACGGTTTTGTTCTGGTCGGCCCTGACGGTCAGGGCATGAAGGCCTCAGCACTTGATCGTAACATGAGCAAATCCGCCCTTGAAAAGAAGCTCGGCGATTTTGTGCCACCGATTAGAGAAACAGTCGACAAAC
Source organism: Thalassospira sp. UBA848 (assembly GCF_002295455.1). Taxonomy (NCBI): domain Bacteria; kingdom Pseudomonadati; phylum Pseudomonadota; class Alphaproteobacteria; order Rhodospirillales; family Thalassospiraceae; genus Thalassospira; species Thalassospira sp. UBA848. The sequence goes on from NZ_DBGS01000024.1 coordinate 38,648, forward strand.
CCTCCCTTCCGAAGCCAACTAAACGACGCTACAAGCGTCGGCCAACAATGCGTCATCCACGCATGTCCCCACTTTGGCGTCGGTATCTGAACAGTCAGAAACCCGTGCATCGACGCAGCTCACTCCTGTCACGCACGATTTCAAACTGGAAACTGTTTCTGCTCAGTGAGGCGTATCGAGATCCTTTGGCCATGGTGTTTCTACTCGCCCAACAGGAATTCTTTCACTTGGTGTTTGGTGATGATCGTCCCACACCTGTATCCAAACTTACCGCTCCTGCACTTGCCGCCTGGCGTGAAGCCGGAAAGTGGGCGGACGCCAAAACACTAAACTGGCTCGCAGATACTCGTTCCACTGGACGCGGTTGCCGACTGGATGATGCCGGCAATCTTCTTGTGCCCTTTAAAGACGAGAACGGCTTTATGCAGGCTGTCCGCATATATGCGCCTGACCAAAAATCGATGTCAATCGGCAATACCAGTGCAAAAGGCTTGGTTCATGTCATCGATTCAAGAAAACAGATCAGTTCCGGGCCGGTGATCTTCACAACCGACTATGCCGAAGGGGTTAAGATTCATGATGCAACCCGCCGTCCAGTCGTAATTATCGCAGATCCACGTGAACTGCAGCTGGTAATCAACCGCTATCGGAAAACCAATCCTATGATTAAACCGGTTGTCTCAGGAACGGTCGATGCCAAGTTACCTGGTATCGGGTATGTTCAAATGCCGAACCAAGACGATCTTACCGAGATCCGACGCGCATTTTCCCGTGCGACAGGGGACGAGGTGTTTCTCGTCTGGGATGCCTGCCAGGAATGGGCAACCCCCGGCAACTCATCGTGGCTCAGATCCGCCGGCATTCGCGGCTATGGCGTAAAACTAACAGCAGATGGTAAGATCGCCGTTCCTCTCAAAGATCGTTCAGGCCGCTTGGAAAATCTCATTGTGATCGATCAAAAAGGGAACCAGAGAACCGTCAACGATCCGGTTGACGATATGCCCCTCTCCCATGTGATTGATCCCGCATGGCGGAACGAAAAAGATACCATCATCGTTGCGCGTGATTATGCCGATGCAGCAGCCATCCATCGGGCAACAAGGTGTCCCGTTGTTGTTCCAGAAACTCCGGACGACTGGCAGGCCACCCTTGAACAAACCCGCCTGCGATACAGTGACGCAACGATCATACTTGCTCTGGATAAACAGGAAGGTCCGTGGGAAAAGATTGCGACCGAAAAACTCTCCGCTCAGATCGTTCGGCCAGCACGCGCTAATACGTTCAAGGAATATGCCTTGCATGAGCCCTCCCGATCAGCTGCCCGTCTGATTGATCTGGGCCATGATCATTTCAATTTCGATCCCGATAAATCGAAATCCGAATTTGTAAAGCTTCAAGGGCAGGATGGCTCGGAACGTTTCGTCTGGGGTGTTGATATCACCAGCGCTGTCTATGAATCTGGTGCAAAAGCGGGCGACTGGATCACACTTGATATTTCGGAAAAGAAGAAAGTTCAGGTCTTGGAAAAACATCGTGATGATCAAGGCGTCCTTCATAGCCGCATGGTCACTACACACCGCAACGTCTGGAAAGCGGAAATCCAGCCTGATCCGGATCGATCTCCATCAATGACTGCGTTGCGCAATGAAATGGCCCTTCCAATTGGCGATGACGGGTGGCTCGCGTGGCAGGAAGCTGTTGCCCCGGACAAAAATGTAATGTCCGCACGGGTCGAAATGGGCTCTGAGAAGGCTTGGGCCGGTTTCCGTGTGGATGGTGCAGGAAATGTCCTTATCCCTCTCAAAGACGCTGGAAATCGCCTCTCTGCCGTCCAACGTGTTAACAATAGCGGATATGTTGAAACGCTGGTCGGTGTGGGCAGCGTTCAAGGGCTACATCACGTTATTGGGGGAGCTTTGTCAAAGGATCCGGACGATCCCATTCTTATGACTGATGACCTGATTAGTGCCATAGAACTCAATCGTCTTACAAAAAAGTCCGTTGTCTGGGCTGTTAAATCGGAAAATCTGGAAATTGTTGGAAAAAACCTGCGCAGACATAATCCAGATCGGAAGATTGTCATCGCTGCAACCGATGCGCATATGGCCATCGAGAACAGGCCGCTCGATCAAGCCAGGAAAGCAGTTATGGTCTCTGGTGCTGATTTGCTTTATCCGCCTCTATCTGATCCAGACAAGAAGCAAAATAAGATGTCATTCGGAGATCTTATTAAATCGGGACAGACCAAGGCTGTCAAAGCCGCCCTTAAGAAAGCGGGCATTGATGTCGAAAACAAGAAAAAAAGGCGGTCAAGAAGTCAGGGACAGGCTATCGATTAAGAAATGGCGATAGCCCATATTCCCTACTGGCCGGCCCTTCCGAAAGTTATCCTCATTCTTTCAGATATCTCTCGAAGGTGCCTTAAGGCTGGCGGGTTCATAATGTCGTTAAGACGACGGATTTGTTCGACCTGTTGACGGAATGCCTTTGCCCCCGAAGCTTCGAAAATTTCATCATGCACTCTGGTAACATTTTTGGCTTGTTCCAAGGCCTGTTGAAGACCGGCAGGCCTTAAGCTGTCGTTGATATGCTTCGCATACGAATGAAGACCTGATATCTGGTCAAGAACATTGACAGGCTCCTGATATCGTACCGGAGTAAGCTCCAGCAAACGTTCCCGAGCGGCTTCCATGCGCTCCGAACAGGTCACGCGCCATTTTCGCTGCAAACGTCGTCTGATGCTGGCTTCCTGCTCTGTCGTAATAGAGCGACCGTACTCAGAACCGATAACTCTATTGATTGCCGAAGTTGCACTTTGGCTAGGATTCTTCACCATTATGTCTGCGACACGCTCCAGACGTGCGGCATCGTCTATTCCAGTACCCTTTGGTCTTCCGCGAGCACGCTTCTTAGTCATTCAGACCTCCTGTATTCAACTGGGGTGGTTCAATTCCCAAAGGCTACCAAGGAGACGGGCCGCAATTCTATCGACAATAATTCCGGATGCAAAATTTCTTGCGACAAAAAATGATCTGGCCACGACAATAAATGCGCCCTGTAGCGACAATAATTCCTGATTGAAGCTAGATGTCCAGCTTTGGCCCCGGATTCTTCTTCACAGGATGCTTGATCGCTTTTTCTTTTGCTGGTGCCGCCTCACGCGCTATCGCTGTCGTTGAGGCGCTCATGATTTTGCGTGCCTCTTCATGGGCGGCTTCGCGGATCTTGCCGGCATAAGCACCAGGGACATCAAGATCACCTGCTTCATGAAGATTTCTTGCTATAGCAAGCTTGCAACGCGCTACGATTATCTCATGCTCTGGTGCAACTATGCTCTCAAGCTTCTCTAATGCCTGATAATAGGGCAGCAATGGCCGGGCAATTTCAGGTGTTACGCGCTCTGTCTGTTCGGGGTCGTGCTGTCTTTCTGCAACGCCCGTTCTTGCATGCGCTTGAGAGAAGATTGCATGTCTTGCTTCAATGATTCGAGCTCGGATGGCGTCAACCGAAGGGGACTTTCGGAGGTGTCCGGCTTCGCCTTGAGTGAGCTGATCGATACCATAACCGAAAGTCTCCTTCCAAAAGTCATCCATGGCAGGGCCATGCTTCTGATTGATTGCCTCCAACATACCGGGTTTAACGGAAATGTTCAATGCACCTGGATGCGCGGTCATCACAGCAGCAGCCATAACATTCCCACCTCTGTTTTCGAGAAATCCACGCAAAGAGGCGATGGTGCCACCCATTGTAAGTGTATCGTCGAAAATCAGATACTGCCCGCCTTGCGTTACAGGGCCGTCGAAGGATGGGTTGAATGCGAGGCGATAATCCGCACCCTCGCCTGTTCTGGCAACACGCTCGGCTTGGTATATTGACACATCGACTTCCAGCCCCAACCTGTTGCCCACCTCAAAAGCCATTGCCAGAGGTATTTTGTTATGTCCGGAAGCTTCTTCGGCGAGTACTGGAACGATACGAGGCCTGTTGTTGCCTATCACGCTTTGTATCTGCTCAAGCGTGCTGTCCCGTACCAGTCTAATGGCCATATCTTGCGCGGCCTCTGTATCCCCACCTTTCGCTAAGGAATATTCAGGTTGCTTCTGCAGCTCCCCCAGCTCTCCATTGCGGATTACTGGCGGGAAGTCTTTCCATGGTGCTCTTTCTGCCAAGCCTGTACCTCAAGCGCTATTTGATCTTGGATAGTTGCATTCATCTACCAACCAAGACTTGTCTACTTTGCCATCGATCATAAATTGGTGTTTCAGGCTTGCGAAGTTGCCATTTCATTTTTTCGGAAGTTTTTACCTTTCGAGCCCCGTGATGCCCGCCGTAAAGACTCCTGATGGTCAAGTTCTTCCACGCCCAATATGCACCCTCATTGTTGAGATATTCTTTGGTCTCGTCTTTATTCAGGAAAATCACTCCCTGCTTTTTCAGCTTGCGGACGATCACCTCCTGGACATCGCTAAGAGTGCCTGCAGGTAATGCAGCTACCCCTTGCAGGTCGGTATTGTTCCCCGGCGTCCAACCCTCTTCATCGCAATAGCTGCTGTCCCAGATATTTACGCGCTTGTTCCAATAACAATCCGTCCAGCTTGGTAAGAAAATTATATCCGTACTCAAACGACAGTTTGATGGGAGCTTTCTTCTTTCGGCTGCTTCAATAGCTTTCTTGTATATATCTGCCTGTTCTTTCGATGACAGAGTTTCAAATCTTTCTTTTGCGCGATTAAGCATTTGAAGACTGGGCCTGTCCTCACTGTTATCGCTGATATCGGTTCGAAGTAAATCTACCAGATCGAGCATGAGCTCCCAATGTGGTGAATTATAACTGAAGCGAGCCTGACGGTTCATCAAACCTCTCGCTATCCACTGGAATTCCTCAACGAACTGAGGTCTCTTCTCGTCCGGATCTATATCCAGCAGCGTGCAGATCCGTCGATAACGCGGATCATCCCAATCATATCGGGTTTCTCTAAGGTCGAGTATGGCGTCCAACAAATCAGAATCACCATAAAGATCCTCATACCTTGGATAGCCGACTGTTTCAGTCAATTCCGGATCAAGCAGCAATATACAGCATCTGTTCCGGAATGGAGCGACGTAGAAATGAAGCACCCGCCCGTTCTTCATTCGGATTTCAGTCGTTGGTCCATATTTGCCCTGGGCAACCCTGAAAACAGTGCTTGAGCGTGGTTCATGTGATGCCATGCGTGGCTCGGCGACCTCTCGCTGTATCAGCATTCGGATTGTTTGGTTTCGCGTCGCAAATAGCCGCGAACTCAATTCATCAAGCTTCGCCACATCGTCGTCATCCAGTTGCAGCGGTATCCTGTTTGTGTTCGTTGGCCCGTGACCGTCAGACATAATCCACCTCCATTATGAGAGTATGATCAGAATAGAGGTGCATATAAATGTCAACCCTTTTAACCGTTGAGTACGACTTGTCGTGCGAATAAGGCAGGATGATCGCGAAGTGATCGTTTGGTGATATCACCAAACCTATCCTGCCCAAGAAACGACAAGGTAAAGTTGTGTCAAAGTTGGATACAGATTGGCAACTCATGTCAATCTCGGACAAACTCCTGTAAAGAGACAGAAATCCTTCAAACTGTTGCAGTCCATCATTTTTTAGGCGAAAAACCTCCGCTTATATATTGCTTGCACACCTGTTTCTGCGCCGTGTAATCAAAAAAGAGAAAAGCAGGGGACCTCACGTGAGAGTAGCGATCTACGCACGTCATTCGACAGACCGCCAGACCACCAGCAGCCAGGATCAGATACTCAGGTGCGAGGGCTATTGCGAAGCCAAACAATATACAATCGAAGATGTGTATTTCGATGAAGCGTTCTCTGGTGCCCAGATGGAAAATCGTCCTGGCATAAGCAATCTTCTCATGGGTGCCTTTGATGGTCGCTTTGACAGGATCATTGCAGAAGACCTGTCACGCATCAGCCGCGACCAAGCAGATACGGCGAACTTCTTTAAAAAAATGGCCTTCCTTGGCATCGATGTCGAGACCATTACCGAGGGTGTGATCGGGGAGCTGCATATCGGCCTGAAAAGCACGATGAATGCTCTTTATCTGAAGGATCTGTCAGATAAGACGCATCGCGGCATGATTGCTTCAGTGTTACGCGGCGGCGTTCCCGGTGGCCGGACTTTCGGATACGAGATCGTTCGGGCGTTTGACGGGAATGGTGAATTGATCCGGGGTAAGCGTCGCATTGTCGAGGAGGAAGCCCAAGTTATCCGGGAGATTTTCGGACTGTATTCGACTGGCAGTAAGCTTCAGCATATTTGCACTATTCTTGACCGAAAGGGGATCGCGGCTCCTTCGGGCGGCAAGTGGGCACCAACGACATTGGTAGGCTCGCGCATTCGCAAAACCGGCCTGCTCCGTAACACGCTTTACAAGGGCGTAGTGACGTTCAACAGGATGCAATATCGCAAGCACCCAGACACGGGCAAGAAGCTCGCAGTGCTTCGTCCGGAAAGCGAATGGATACAGGTCCCTGTTCCCGAACTGCAAATAATCGATGAAAAGGAATTTGACGCAATTCAGGCGCAACTGGATGAAAGATCATCCAAGGTGGCGGAATATCGGAAAACCGCCAACCTGCGATCAGCTGAAGAAACTAACCAGATTTCGAAAACACGGATCAAGCACTGGCGACAGAGACAAATCAAATCGAGTGGAAAAGTTGTTGCTGTGTTCGCTGGCCGTCTTCGATGTGCCGAACATACAACCACGATCACAGCATCTTGGGCGGATCGATATTCCTGTAAGCAAAAGGGATGCCCGAACCGGGCGATCCGCTATGAAGAGCTATGCGATATCATCATTCGTGAGGCCATGCGCCTGACTTGTGCGGACATCGAAGCACATTATGGCCATGAAGCCATCACGAAAAGACGGAACGACCTGGATAAGCAGATCCGCAATGCGGAACAAAGACTGCAGGGAAAGCGTGATCGAGCAGCCCATGCCCTGAACACCTTCAAGGTGAACAGCGACAGTGCCGAGTTAAAGACGTGGTTTGAGGACAACACTGAACAAATGCGCCTTGTAAAGCTGGAGATCGCGCGGCTTAAGAGGTCACTTGAAGAGATAAAGGCCCCCGCAAATATCGCCGACATACATAAACGATTTCTCGCCCTGATTTCCAGATTACAGGTCTGGTCGCGTGAGCCTGAAACTGTTTCACAGCTCCGGCACGTGATGAAGAAATACACCATCACCGCGAAGTGGGATGATTCAGACCTGCGCTGGCATCGTACCTGCGAAATTGAATATGACTTTGAGGCCATGGCCCGTGTGCTTGGTAAAAAGAAATAGAACCGGCAAGATTTTGCCGGTTCTATTTCTTCACTCTGACTGACCGTGTGGAAATGTACTCGCAAGCGAATGAAACCAGCGATCTGGTTCATGAAGAAATGCGTCATATTCCGCAAGCTGTTCTCGCATGGTGCTGCGGTCGTCATCGGAATAAAAATGCCGCTCGATCTTGGAAGCCCGTTCAAAGTCTTCACTTACCTTCTCGCGAGCTTCCAGCATTCCCCCGATAATAAGCTCACGCAGATTGCAATCCTTCAGAATGGTCATGTCTTTTTCTCCTGTCGTCTTTAACCGGTCGATCAAAACTGAAAGCCGATTTGGCCTTTGTTGTCGGTCTGCGTTGGAACGCCTTGAAATGACGTACAGGAAGACCTTGCAAAATCAGGCATAGAGTTGCTCCTGCGTTGCCGATATTCGATCTCTATATTTGTCATTTTTTCGGCTTCGGCATATTGACAGAAGATTGCGGCAGCTGCTTCTTTGACGCTGAGTGGTGGCCATTCCGTGTAGAAATGCGAGCGATATCCTGTCTCGGAAATAAAGGGCAGACCGAGATCGATAGCGGTAAATCCAAAGCTGCTGCAGACATCCAGTGGGCAAGTAAAATCAACCAATGCCCGGCCATGTCTGGTTTCCAGAACAAACAACCCGTTCTGCCCCCAATGCGGAACTAGTCCTGCTTCTGCCATAAGTGCAGCTGTGATGGCAGTTCCAGCCCCATCCTCGGCAAAACTGCCAAAGCTGCCATTTTCCCCATTGGTCGCCGCAATGAGAGAGCGGAAAGACCGTGCCGCCGTACTTGCGGCATCCCCATCATTTGTCCGAACTGCATTATCAAATTCAAGAGCAATGCGCTTGGCTTCCTTGATATCTCTGTCTGTTACGTGGTGCATTATTCTACCTTTCCCGGTGACAACTGACTGACCGATCTGGCCAGTTCAACTTCTTCCCGTCGTCTAAAAAGGGTGAATGCCGTCAAGCTGAATATGGGATGTTCGCGCCCTTCCAGGGGCGAACAGGGACCCTGATTCTGCTTGACGGCAGAGGGCAAAGCCCTGATGCAGCAGCGCCACATTTACGGTGTTTCTATTATTGAGCTGTGTGGATCTGTGATCTGGTGGGCATCGCTCTATGCCGGCATTGCGTGAACCGTTACCCGAAAGGGCGGAAACCGCTTGCGGGTTCCGTGGAGGTTGGCCGGGGTCTGCTCCTGGGCGATAGCCCAAGAGCGGGCGGCGACCTACCGGAATAGAGTGAACCTCAACCCGTACCCGTTACCCGCCGCACTGACCTGCCCTGACTGGATTGCACAATCCAGAAGAAAATAAGCCATTGAAATTGTTGCGAATGTTGATTGCGCAAACATTCGCCAGAACAGTTCACGATATTTGCCTCTGGCAAAAGTGGCTAACCTGCACACCACAGATACCGGCAATCAACTAAATAAGTATCAAAAAAGTATTATATTGATATATTGCTAGTTCTGATTTGTGGAATGCACAATCCACAAATCATGCAGGCAGATCTTGCGGACGGTGTGTGATTCGTCCTTGTTCATGATCACAGAACAAAGCTTTATGCCCCTGGAACTGACGTTTGCCGAAGTCGGCATAGGATCTCACCAAGAAAATTCGCATGTAAGCTGAATGACTTGCACGCTATGTTGTTCATTGCCGCCTTCGTCTCATCATGCTCCATATTGACAATGAGAACACTTAGGACAATGTTCCTGTTATGTTCTCATTCATCGCCAGATATACACCGCTCAGATTCTTGCCCCGGCCGCTTGCCCTCGCCCGCGTGCCGGCAGGCTTCCCGTCTCCGGCCGAAGATTATATTGACCGGCAACTGGATCTGAACGAGTTCATCGAGCACCCGGCTGCAACCTTCTTTTTCAGGCTCGAAGGTGACAGCATGGAGCCCGTCATGCGCGAAGGCGATCTTCTGGTTGTTGATCGCGCAAAGACGGCCCGGAACGGCCATGTTGTTGTCGCTGTACATAATGGCGACCTGACAGTGAAACGTCTGCGTCGATCAGGCAACAACGCCTGGCTTGAACCTGACAATCCGAACTATCCCCGCCTGCCCTGCGCCGATGACACGGAAATATGGGGCGTTGTCCTGATCAACCTTCATTGGCCATCTCTATCATGATCGGTCTTGTCGATTGCGACTGTTTTTATGTGAGCTGCGAGCGCCTGTTTGACCCCAGTCTGCGTAGCCGCCCCGTCATTTGCCTTTCGAATAATGTTATATGACATTACTAACATTGTTCACATACACAAACTTCCTTGCTAACATGGCTGTTTAGCTGCCACAGTGCCCACAGACCTTACCTGCACCGCCAGCATGCTGGCGGTGCAGGTAAGGTCTGATATCACAGCCTCAAGATGACAAACAAAACCCGGTGCCCGACATTTGGAATGAGGGAAGCATGCGGACAGTTCCCTACTACACGGTTGCCAAAGCAGCGGATGTCGTTCGACCTGCAACGATCATCCGCGATACCGAGTGGGATCAAGTGAAGAGCCACAGTCTCCCTACCGGTTTCCACTATCTTGTCTATGACGAATGCAGAATTGTTGAGCCGGTCTTATTCTATCTCCATGACAAATGCGTCCGGTCCGCGAGAATTCCCTCGGTAGGAAACACACAAACAGCTTTAACCTATGACCTGTATGAGTGGTTCACATATCTAGGCTTGATTCATAGGGATTGGGACGCGGCTTGTTTCGATGACATCGAACTATATCGCGACAAGCTTTTATGCAGCAAATCACCTAAAACCGGTAAACGATATGCTGTTGCAACAGTACGCCGCAGGCTCGGCACCATCGTTGACTTCTATGAATGGGCGACCAGGCAAGGCTTGATTGAACTTGATGCGAAAGAGTTTTACGAAGAACGTATCAAACCCCGAAATTATGCAATTACCCGGATGGCGCATGTCCAATCCGGCGACAATACGGTCAAAACGAGTAAACTGCTTCCGAGAACCTATAACAGTGAAACGGCTGAGGCATTTTCTCCCGAAGCTCTTCAACGAGTGCTCGCCGAACTTGGTTCGATCCCCGGAGACAAAGCTGATCGTCGTCCATGCAGAGACCGGCTCATTGCCAGCCTTGCTGTCGCCACAGGAATGCGACTTGACGAATGCGCCAACCTCACTCTGTCGCAATACAAGAATCTCAAGAAAGATGGTAGCTACAGCAACGTCGCATTGCCTCTGTATAAAACCAAAGGCCTGAAGCCGCGCACTGTTGTCGTACCGGGCATAATCCATGATGATCTGCGACATTACGTAAAAACAGAACGGGCCCGTGCGGTTCGACGCGCGAAAACATCTGTCGAGGCTCTTTTTGTCAATCACGCCCATGCCAAAAGAAATCCGGGTGAAGCAATGACAGCTCATTCCATCTGGCGCCACTTTCAGCGCGCGGTTCTGAAAGCCGGTCTTGTGTGCCCTTCCCATAAAAACGGCACAACCAGCCCCTCAGACAGACCTGAAGCCCTGCACAGCTTTCATCACCTCCGTCATACCTTTGCGGTTACCATGTATTTTGAACTGGTTCGCGCGGGCAAAGCAGAACCCTGGCTCAGCCTGCGAACATTGCTTGGCCATAGTCACATAACGACAACAATCAATACATATTTGCGGAGTGTACAAATTCGGGAAGCACTCATGACAGATACCCTGAATACGTATCTCAAGGCCCTACGCGATGGCTAGAAAGCGCATGGACAGATCTTTTCTCACGTATCGCCCGGGTGCGGCACCTGCCTTCGACAGGAACAACCAGGCCAGTCCGGAAAAAGAAGAGAGAGAATACGGGGTTATTCAAAAGCTGTCACCTGACGGAACACTGAATCAACTCACGCTGAACTGTCCTCGCTCTGGAAAATCCAACCGCGGAAGTGCCGAGATCAAGGTCGGTGACGATTGGCTCAAAGCCGAACATCTGTCTGTCCCGTTTGCTACGGCCATTTTCTCGCATATTCGCAAATTTGGTCCCTCAACCCAGGCCAACAAGGTTCAAGCTATCAATCGCTTCTTTGCTTTTATTTGCGAACAGGGAAAAGTACATTTTGAACTGTCGGATCTGACCACAACTCTTTTCAACGAATATATTTCCTGGCTTGATACCCATCATCTTACGGTCAAAACGAAGGCCGGGTTAGTCTCCCCGCTTCGTATTGTGTTGCGCTACCTTAAACAAAATCCACAATATACAAGCAAAGTCCCCGGGGATGCTTATATCAAGCCAAACCCCTGGCCGGGCGTAAACGAGAAAATTGCTCATCGACCAATTTTGGCTATCACCGATCTTGTAACGATTGAGCGCGTCTGCATCAAAGAAATGCAGACATGGATGAGCAAGTGGGAAGAAGGAAACCATCTCATCCAATCTGGCAGGGAACGATTGCTGGCTGGCGCGTCGCCCACCGAATACAAGCTTGAGACATTGCTGGCAGTTATTGAAGATCAGTATGATGGCTATGTCACGAACAGCATACAATTCTTTGCTGACTGCAAGGGCCGGAGACGGCAAATCGAGTTTTTCGGAGGAATCAAGGGTATTGCCCCGTGGCTGTATGCAACGAAGCGCGCTCTGGTCCCGTTTGTCGTGATGATGGCAATCAGGACGGCCTTCAATCCGGAAACCATACTGGCTTTACGAAAATCCGCCCTGCGGGAGAGCTCTTTACTTAAAGGAAGTGCCGAACTGGCTCCGAGATATCGGGTGGTCGGCGGGAAGAAACGTGCGAGAGGAGACCAGGTCCGAACCTATCCTCAAGACAGCACAGAGATTGATAGCCCGATTTCCATTTTCAACAATGTCAAAAAGCTGACCCGACGACTACCAAATGCCGAGCACGATCCCGACCATGATATGCTCTTCATATTTCAGGGCAGAAATTACGGAAGGGTTCATCATTATCTCAATGCAACCTGCACCTTCCCTAACGCACTTTCTGCTTTCAGGAAAGATAATCAACTCCCTGATTTCAGCTTGTCGAACATTCGCCCCACCATCTCGGAGATCGTCAATCAACTCAGTAACGGGGATATCAAGGCACAGCAGGCAATTCTCAATCATTGGCGTACAGAGACAACGGAAACGCATTATGTGTCGGAAGCGGCCCGGCACCGCAGACGGGAAACATTGGGCAATCTTTTGAACCGACGGGAACGATATATCCGGACATCCGGAAAGTCCGATGACCGTATCAATATTCCAGACAATACAGGTCGCGCCGCAACGCCGGGGTTTGAATGCACCGACCCCTATGATTCTCCTCTCGCATCCCAGTCCACAGGACAACTCTGCACCGCCTGGGGAGAGTGTCCGCTATGTCCTCGCGCCGCCGTGATCCCCGACAATTCACACGCTTTGGCACAACTGCTTCATCTCCACAATGCCATTGAGAAAGCACGTCACGATTTACCGCCAGGTCGCTGGCTATATTGGTCAACGGTACAAAAGGCCCTGAACAATTGGCTCAGCAAGTTCCCGGCCAAGAGTGTTTGGCATGGGGCCAAAAACATTCAAAGAACCCACGCCATTCTGATCGAATGACATGAACCCTATACAAACCGCTACAGCATATCATCTCATGGCAGCGGAAGATCTGCGGGAAACGAGGATCAACCGCCATTCCCGCTGGTCTGATGACAGATGGTTCTTCGACAATCTGACGCCAGGTCACGACGCTGCAGCCAGCACCATACGCTGGGATTTCATCATGCCGGACGGCAGTAAATTCGTTGATCCTAAATGGGCGATATTGCTCGACGCGCATCGTCGACTGGTCTGGTCATTGATTGTCGACCCAAGACAGCGACATAGATACAAGCCGGGCTCAATGGGCAAGCTCTCCCGGCGGGTTCATTATCTTGCCCGCTGGATGGGCAAATCCGGCTACGCTCATTTCGGCGCGCTTGATACCTGTGCTTTTGACCAGTATCTCGACAACCTGCTCATCGACAAGCAGAATAAAGCCAATCTCAACGCCGTGTATCTTATGGAACATCTCGCATTGCCTGTTTCTCTGGGATATCAGGCCCCTGTTCTGGCAAAGGCGGGAATTCCTGTACCGGGCAGCGCCCCCTGGCATGGCATGACAGCGTTCGAGGTCGCGAAACAGCTGGCAGGCCGGGAACAGGGATCCGTCCCGCCAGTCCCCGACCCCATATTTTTGCACATAATGACCAGCGCCTTGTGCATGCTTGACGCGGCAGAGGATATTATTTTACAGGCTCGGCATTTCGCGGACACCAAAGACCTGCAGGTTGCCGAAAAACATGCACCAGACAGGAAGCATTTACGCGATCGCATGAACTCTCTGACTGACGCGTGCCTGATCCTCATCCAGGGATTGTCGGGTATCAGAGTGAGTGAATTGCTGGGACTGCAAGCCTCTGATACGCCACTGGCGCAAAATGCCTTGCCCGATTGCATAAAAATTGAACCGTCGGCCAGCGGTCTTCATGAGATATTTTACCTTTCCGGTCATCTCTACAAGGCAACGAAGTCTCCCCGCCCCGTTACCTGGGTCACCGGACTGCGCCCGGTCGGGAGTGACCACCTTCCAGTTCCGGTCAAGGCAATATCTGTCATCGAAAGGTTGTACGCCCCCTGGCGCACTCGAAGAAACATCAACGAACTGATTATTGGTTTTAGCCGAGCAAAAAGCCTGACCAAAGATGTGAAAGCCCATACTTTAAGTTGGGTCAATCGCTGCCAGAGAAGGTTCTTTGTCAGAAGCGGTGTAAAGGATTGGACTGTGACCTCTCATCAATGGCGCAAATCCTTCGCCCAATATGTCATCCGAAGCGACAGTCGCATGCTCCCGGTGCTTCAGGAGCATTTCAAACACATCAGTATGGCGATGACGGAACAGGGATATATAAATGCGGATCCAGAACTGAAACAGATCCTTGATGATGCTGCGGTTCAGTCAACGGTCTCTCTCATTGGCGAAATGATTGCCGGCAGAAAAACCGTCTCGGGGGCCCTCAGTGGAAAACTGAAAGAGACTGCGAATCAACTCGGAAAATCTCTGGACAACCGTCCGGAAAATGACCGCCCACGCGATATTGAAGAACTCGTTCGTACCTCGGGTATACGGGCACATGATATTCGCTGGGGAAAGACATCCCTCGGAACCTGCCTGTTTCGACAGGGAACCGGGAATTGTACCATCGGTTGCTCTGCCCGATGGGTGATCAGTGCCCCTCTATGGTCGGCCGCACGCCCGGATTTATGTTGGGAATGTCAAAATCTTGTCCTTGACGAGACTCATTTGCCCTTCTGGAAAGACCGCCGGGCCAAATTGCAAGATGATCTGAAAACGGCAACAACCAATGATGACTTTGCTCTCGCGCAACTCTGCAAACAACGCCTCGAACAATGTATTATGGTGCTAAACAAGCTTGAAAATACTGAAACGACAGCTACAGAAAACAGCAATCCTGGGTAATCGAACCATGTCCTCTACATCTGTTGAAACAGCATTCATGATGGCGATTGATCGGCTACTCGCCCGCAATGTTCTCAAAGCGAATTCCAGCGATGTATCCAAAATCAGTAAAAGTGTGGTTGCGCGCGAAGCCGGGCACAGTAGGACAACGCTGTACAAATATCCAAACGTGCTTGCACGATTGAAATCACTTGAAGCCACAACGAAACCGTCAAAGCAGAGTAAAATAGTGAGGCTGCGCCAGGAAAATGCCCGACTGGAGCAAGAAAGCAGAATGGCCAGAGACCTGATGGCAACAATGCTGCTTCAAATGCGCGAGATGGAACGACAAACAGATTCAGGAATTCGTCAGGCAGTACGTATGACACAAGCAGAAGGTTCTGATAAGTAATGGCTTTCCACGACACAGGAAGGCCCTTAACAAGCCTTTTACATTAATCATGGTGGCTACGCCAAGCCTCTGCTAAGGCACATGTCTCCCATCTTCCATAAATCATCCCCACGTACGACAGATCACTTCCTCAGATCAGTAGAGAGACGCCTCCCCAAATTTATGCCTCTGCCCAGTCTGCCAGATTGACAAACAGCCCGAACCAGATTGACCATAGGCCAAGGGCGATGAAAACAAAGCCGGTCAACCAGCGGCGCGCGCGCATCCAGTCGGTAAGCCCGACCAGAAACGAGGCAAATCGCGGCACGACAGAAAACGGCACCAATGGAAGTGATAGCGACAGAGCAAAGACGGTCATCAGGACGAACCCCATCGCGGCGGAACCTGTTGCAGTTGCCGCTCCCATCAGGCCAAACAAGATCGGTGCGGCACAGGCTGGAATGTTCAGGCCGAACGCAATGCCCTGAACCCACGGGTTGCGCGTAACCCGCCAACCATCCGGTGCTATGCGGATACGCTGAAGCAACCGTCTGCCTGCACCGGACAGGAAGACAATCCCGATGACCATATAGATCCCCCCGAACACCAGCCATACGTTGGTCTGAACTCCGATCATGCGTTGTCCCAACATCACGGTCACACCACCGAAACCGCCCATGACCAACAGGCGTGCGAGCATGAATGCTGACAAGGCTCCGATCCGCCTACGCATTGGACGGTCGCACTGGCTGTTCAGAAACAGCATGTGTGCGCCAATCGTGCAGGGTTCGATAAACCCCAGCAAACCCAGCCCAAAAGCAAGACCGGTCAGATTGAACAGGTCCGGTGTCACGATTGCAAATTCCTCATTATCGCCACATGGCATCACCCGGCACAGCAAGACAGTTTGGCAACATCCTTGCCAAAACCCTGGGCGGCAAGTTTCAGTCCCTCGACGGTCGTCAGATACGGAAAGATCGTGTCACCAAGTTCTTTTGCAGTCATGCCGAAACGTAAGGCGATGACCATTGTCTGAATGCTGTCACAGCCCTCGGGTGCCAGTATCTGAGCGCCCAGCAAGCGGTCAGTTGCTTCATCTGCAATGAGTTTTATCAAACCGCGTGTATCATGGGCGGCAAGTGATCTGGGCACCTGATCAAGCGGTACGACAGATGTCTTGACCACAAAGCCCCGTTTCTGTGCCTGAACCTCGGAGAGACCTACTCCTGCAACTTGTGGATCGGTGAAGACAATCCAAGGCATCGTTGTGTTGTCATATGTCCGTTCGTCATGGTTATAGGCATTTAGTGCCGCAAGTTTGGCTCCGTAAGCTGCCATATAAACGAACTGGTCGCGTCCGGTCACATCGCCCGCGGCATATACATCAGGACGCGTTGTCCGCATATAAGCGTCCACAACAATTCCGCCATTCGAATTTACTTCAATTCCGGCCGTTTCGAGTCCTAATCCGTTTGTATTCGGCTTACGGCCCGTCGTTACCAGGATATGTTCAGCAGAAAGAACCTCAGCCTGGCCATCAACGTTAATGGTCAGTTCCGTTTTATCATTCTTCCGTTCAACCCGCTCATAGGTGAGGCCCGTGCGAACGGATACCCCTTCATTCCTTAACTCCTGAGTGAGCGATGCAGTAATTTCCGGTTCTGCTTCGGGAAGAAGCCGTGACCGTGTCACCAGCGTAACCGAGCTGCCGAGCCGTGCAAACATCTGAGCCAGTTCACAACCGATATATCCCCCGCCAATCACGAGAAGTGATTGTGGCTGCTGATCAAGTTCAAGTGCCGTTGTGCTGGTCAGACAAGGGACATTCTCAATGCCCGGAATATCGGGAAATGACGGGGATGTGCCGGTTGCAATGATTGTCTTTCTTGCAACAAGCTTTTTGCCGTCAAGCAGAAGACCGCTGTCATTAAATACAACATCCCCTTCGAGATAATTGATGCCATCATATTCGGGCAGCAGATCGATATATTTCTTCTGACGCAAACCGGAAACCAGTTCATCCTTGGCTTTGATCAGCGACCGCCAGTTGGCAACATGGGCGTTGCCGGCAAGGCCGGGAAACCGCGCTGCCGCCCCGGCACCATGCACGGCCTCTGCGGCCCGGATCATGGTTTTAGAGGGCACGCACCCGACATTGACGCATGTGCCGCCAATCATCCCCTTGCCGATAAGTGCGACCCTTGCGCCCTGTTCAGCGGCCGTAATCGCCGCCGAAAAACCGGCCGAGCCCGCGCCGATGACAGCAAGATCATATTCCTGACCCTGTTTGCGGGGCGTGCAGCAATCATTCATGTCGTTCCCCTTTCCGGGAGGCTGGTTTGTGTGGGACTGGTTGCGTATCGGTGCTGCAGCAGATGCGTGCCCGGTTGCGTTGCCGATAGCCGTAAAGCACCAAGGCGATGAACAGGATCAATCCGGGTATGAGGACATAGTCGATCCAGCCCAGCCATGCCGAGAGGCCGAAGGCCCCGAACGTGACAACGAGGATGGGCGTAAAACAGCAGATCGCGGTAACAATTGTTCCGGTGACCCCGGTTTTGAAAATGGTGTTGTGGTGCAATGTCTAATCCCGCGCCCTGGCCGGATAACCGGCATTTGTCGAAGCGGTCCCAATGGTTTCACCACTGGCAACGGATGGATCGAAGATGACCGTTGCGGTTTTGGCATCGAAATTGATCTCGACTGCCGCTACGCCGGTGACAGCTTCCATTGCGGTTTTAACCGTTACCGGACACAGGGCACAGGTCATGTTTTCGATGTCGAAAACGGTTGTTTGTTCAGCCTGCGATGTGGCACTGGCTGCTTGTGCCGCAGTCGGAAGAAGACCTCCCGGATGCATGGCAGCCAGTCCCAGAGCAAATGCCCCAGCCACGATAATGTCTGTTCGTTTCATGTCGATTTCTCCTAATAGAATAGCGATGCCCACCAGTTGATTGTCAGGGCCAGCCCCACCAGCACGGTTGAGAACCACAGGACGGATTTGGTGATCAGGGCGGATTCGGGGCGGGCGCAGTAAGATCCTTCGTCGCACGCCGGTTTTGTCTTGAAATAGACCTGCCAGAACCCCAGCCCGATGAATATCAGTGCCACCGTCGCGAAGAGGGGTTTGTAAGGTTCAAGGGCCGTCAGATTGCCGATCCAGGCCCCGGATACACCCAGCATCAGAAGCAGGAGTGGTGCGACACAGCAGGCCGATGCAAGAATGGCCCCGGTCACACCGCCAGCCGCAAGCAGACCTCTTTTTGCCTGTTTCCCGTCATCGGGCGATAAAGGGTCCGGTTTGATATCGTTCATGTGATTTGCCTCAAGCTCGTTCCTGATCCAAGCTACAGTCTGTAGTTGCTACAGGCTCAAGAGGGTTTTGACCTTATGGACGATCACAATTCCGGGAGGCTATTGAAACGTGCCGAACTGGCGAAGGTGACGGGCTGTCACCCTGAAACCATCCGCTATTATGAAAAGACCGGCATGATGCCCGATCCGCCACGCAGCAAAGCGGGTTACAGGCTGTATGATGAAGCACATGTTTCCCGGTTGCGGTTCATTCTGCGCGCCCGCGAACTGGGGTTTTCGATTGAAGATATCCGGGGATTGCTTGATCTCATGGATGGTGAGCTGCAAACTTGCTCGGAGGTCAAACAGCGTACGGAAAGCCATCTTGCTGACGTGCGCGTAAAAATCGCCGACCTGAAACGGATCGAACAGCTCTTGGCGGAGACGGCTGCACGATGTTCGGGAGAAGACGTACCGGAATGTCCTGTGCTGGAGGCACTGTCATGCACTTAGGACAACAGCATTTGATGTCGGCAATGCCGGAAGTGAAAGAAGCAAGATATCAATTCTTGCGATGTTACAGGCTAGACGTCAAATCGCGGTACGCATCCATCAACGGACGATCCTCGGAGACATAGTCCGTATGCTCCTGATCAAGTTTTTCAAGTGCTGCCAGCATGAATTCGGCAATATCAAGCCTTTCCTGCCAGCAGGCATATCTGAAAGCATGTAAAATGACATGCTCCAATGGGTCGGTTTCGGAAGACATTATTCTGCACCTCCTTCATATCGAGGTTAAAGGCTACGCTATCCAGCAAAAGGAAGGTCAACAGAATTCTTCCGGACAGGCGGGATCAGCCGATAGACGACAGAACAGGAAATGTTTCCAGCAGCCAGAACGCAAAGGCGGACATATAACCGGTCACCATGGCCACGCCCATGACAATCATGATCAAGGCCGCCGCGGCACGAAGGAACCGCCCGAAACGCCCTATGGATTTCAATCTGGCAGACAGGCTCTCGGTGAACAGTGCCGCCAGGAGAAACGGCACACCTAGCCCCACGGAATATATGGTCAGCAATGCAATACCATCGCTGACCGTTGCCGACGCGGCGCTGACGGTCAGAATGGCGCCGAGAACAGGACCGATACACGGCGTCCAGCCGAACGCAAAAGCAAGTCCAAGAGTATATGCCGAAACCACACGCCCACCAGGCAGATCAAGATGAAAGCGCGCTTCCCGCATCATCCACGCCGGACGGAGCGTTCCCAGCATGAACAGCCCGAACAGAATGACAATGCCGCCACCAATCAGATTCATCTCGAACCGGTATCCGAGCAGGAACTGACCAAGTGCTGTTGCACTGGCCCCCAGAAGGACGAAAACCGTGGTGAAGCCCAAAACGAAACACAGGCTGAAACCAAGA
Source organism: Thalassospira sp. UBA848 (assembly GCF_002295455.1). Classification (NCBI taxonomy): domain Bacteria; kingdom Pseudomonadati; phylum Pseudomonadota; class Alphaproteobacteria; order Rhodospirillales; family Thalassospiraceae; genus Thalassospira; species Thalassospira sp. UBA848. Next base: position 58,562 of record NZ_DBGS01000024.1, read on the forward strand.
GATGACAATCGACCAACTCGGATTGCCTCCGTTCTGGTCGAAAGAGAGGCACCACCCGCGATATAGGAGATATATCCGGGAACCAGAGGCAGCACGCATGGCGAGAGAAACGAGATGAGGCCTGCGGCGAACGCGCTTATTATGCCGATATTGGAAAGTTCAGGCATTAATCTGTATTCCGTAAAATCAGGAACCAAGTATTCAGAGAACAGGAAGGTCAGCTAACCAAACAGTGCTAAGCCTATCTTTGTTCAGGGCTCTTTTCCTACTTTTGAGAACCAGTCTGTTAACTGATCCAGCCACCCCTTTTCAACAGGCGGCTTTGGGGGGGTGGGCAGCGTTTGTCAATCCGTTCACGTAAAGGATCAGATTCATCTGATTGAAACTCGTGCCGTGAAAAATACCGGCATGGCGGGTATTCCGATCGATAATATGAATCATCGGTGCAGACCCGTCACGCTGGCTCAATTTGGCGAATTTATCGGCAACAGTTACAGCACTGATATCCGAAGACGGCATAACAGGCCGCCAGTTCACCAGATCCCAAGAAGGAGTATCTGAAAAATCTTCGGAATGAACGGTAATGAACGTGACCATTTCCCGCATCGGGCTAATATTCAGCCTCGCCTGAGAGGACGCCAGTAGGGTTTGCTGTTCTGCACAGGCTGCACCACAATCCCTTGGCACAAAACTTAAAATAAGTATCTGATCATCAAGGTCGCTCAAATTAAAGCGACCTTGATTTTGGTTGAAAAGTTCTATCTCTGGAACCTTTCCGGTGTTTGTCACCTCAAAATATGGCTCTTTATCCGCCATCACCTCGTCAAGGTCTTCACCGGGATGATTCGCAAAAGCAGGTGAGGCCGTCAACGCCAGGATCAAAAACAACCACCGGATCATTCTGTTTCCCCCTGCGGCCCGGCGGCAGCTATGCCAAGAATGGCGACGTCAATGCTAATCTCGCCTGCGTTTTCAAAGCGCAATGTCATGGGAAACTTCTGTCCTTCACGGAGTTTTTCATGCAATCCCGCCAACATGAGATGCATTGCCCCCGGCGCCAGAGTGACCGGGCGGTTGGCGGGAACATCCAGAGCCATGACATGTCGCATCCGGCGAACATCATCGACCTTGACGACATCATGTATCATCACATGGTCTGCCACAGGTGTAGTGATTTCCAGAAGGCGGTCGGCCGCAGCACTTGTGATCGTAAGATATGCCACCCCCGGACGGGATGTCAGGATCGTGGCACGTGCCCAGGCGTCAGATATTTCGACAAGGCTCTCGGCAGAAACCGGTAGTGCTGTCAGCAAGGTCATAACGAGGGCGATGGCGGTTCTTTTCATATTGTATTCCCGTTCATGATCGCAAGAACCCGGATTGCCATGTCTTCTGCCGACTGGTCTCCTTCCCGAAAGACAGTCTGGTAACGGCCATCCGGTGCCATCAGATATATATGCCCGGAATGGGCCATCAAATAGCCGTCCGGTGCGGTATCGTCGTCCAGCTTTTCGGAATAGACCCGGAAGGCTTCGGCGGCTGCGGCAACATCCTTTTCGCTGCCGGTCAACCCGATCAGGGCCGGATGAAAGGCCCCGACATATTCCGCCATGACGTCAGGCGTATCGCGTACCGGATCAATAGTAATGAATAACGGTGCCACGCGGTCTGCTTCAGGCCCCATTCGGTCAAGCGCATCTGCCATATAGGCCAGTGTGGTCGGACAAACATCAGGGCAGTGTGTGAAGCCGAAAAAGACAAGTTGCCAACGCCCCGGGAAGCTTGCTTCGGTTACACGGTTTCCCTGATGATCGGTCAAGGAAAAATCGGAGTGAATTGCGGCTTCTCCCGTCCCTTCGGCCCCCGACGACATCTGCTTGTGGTCGGAAGCCTGAAAGATATATGCGCCGCCAAAGAGTAGGGCAGCAAGAACAACCATCCCCCATAATATAGAACGGACGAAACGTAACCGGTTGAAATTATGCGATGTCATGAAACGATCCCGTGGAAAATCCCGCCCGGGTATTTGTCCCGGGCGGGTGCCATGTCACGATGTTATTTGTCGGAAGGCTGCGGCATGTGATCGGTCATAGCAGCCATCATTTCAGTACACTGCTCCATCATCGGCCCCATCTGGCTCATCATCTTCATCATACCCATCATGCCCTGCATATCCCCCATGCCTGAATTGCCATCATGCTCCATCATCGGGGATTGCTTGTCCGGAGTTTGGGCTTCCTGGGCATATAGGGCTGTTGTCGCCAGTCCCGCGACCATCATTGTGGCAAACGCGGTGAGTTTGATTGATTTACGCATCTCTAACATTCCTTTCGGTTGTGGACTCATGTCCCGACTGGGGTGTTACAGACGCTATATTTGCGCCTGATGCAGCCGGGGACCTTCCGGCCTCGTTGCCGGGAAGACTGTTTTTCGGGGTTTCATCGGATGAAGGGGCGATATCGCTGGCGCTCTTTTGCGATGAACAGGCCTTTTTGTTCATGCACAAACCCAGCGCACACATCGCCACGCACGGCAGAACGGAGACGAGCAATGGCGCGATACCGGGGCAACCAGCCAGCTCCAGTTAAATGCAAGCCCAGCGACAAGGGCAGTTCCAGCCAGCACAAATACACCGCGACGTCCCTTCAGGTAATATCGAACGGCATGAACCACGTCATGCCCAAGCGAGGTATTACCGGATTTGGCTTGTTGTATCTCGGTCATAGGAGTTCCTTCCTCAATCGGTGTAGATGTGGGATTTAAGAAAATCTATCATCTCTGCTGTCGCCCATTCGGTCGGTCCGACAAGTCGACCAAGCTCGCGGCCGTTCCTGTCAATCAGAAGCGTCGTCGGTAAACCGGGGATGCCCAGAGCCGTCGTGGTTTTCATGGTTGGATCGATGAAGAGGTCCAGATTCCGGATGCCGATTTCGGTATAGAAATCCTGCACGACATCCACTCCGGCCCGGTCGATCGACAAGGCAACGACTTTGAACTCCGAACTGCCGAGTTCGGCCTGCAGGGCATCCAGAGTCGGCATTTCCTCCCGGCATGGAACACACCAAGTAGCCCAGACATTCAGCAAGACGACCGTTCCCTCGAAATCACTCAATGTCATGGGTTGACCTTCGACGTTTTCGAACCCGAACTCGGGAAGAGGCCGGGGAGCATCATGCATGACAAACGAGCGCTGTTGACTCTGCCTTACATTGTCCGCTGCCTGATCGGTGACATTCTTCTCGTTGCGTAACGAAACTATGGTCAATGTGGTAACAACCACCAGTATGATGCCAGCGGCAAACCCCACTTTCAGGTTCATATACACCAAGAGGCTCTTCATCGAGGTGCCTCCGCAGTTCCGGCACCTGAGGCCTCATTACGCAATTTTTCGACCCTTGGCAGAATGGTCTCGGCCATCACTTTTTCCGTCACCGGCCCGACATGCTTGTATGCAATGTTCCCTTTCGCATCGACAACGAAGGTCTCGGGGACGCCATAGACGCCCCAGTCGATCGCCACACGTCCATTAATATCCGCGCCGGTTCTCGTATAGGGATCACCAAGACTATCGAGCCATTCTGCAGCGTCGTCAGGTTGATCCTTATAGTTCAGGCCATGCAGTGGGACGGTGCCGTCGCGAGCCAGTTTCATAAACACGGGATGCTCTTCGCGACACGCAACACACCAGGAGGCAAAAACATTGACCAGCGACACCTCACCTCTGATATCTGTACTCGACAAACCTTGTGTTCGACCTTTTACCGGTGGAAGGTCAAATTCCGGGACCTGTCTACCCAACAGGGCAGAGGGGAGTGTGTTGGGATCAAGAGTTAATCCCTTCGCTAGGGCCACACCCAATATCAATGCTATGCCAAGCGGTAAGAAATAGATCAGCCGGTTGAACCGTTTCTGCGGGCGATGTTCTTTGGGGACTGCAATCATCTCGCCCTCCCGTCTTTAAGATTGAGATTGTGCTGGAATTCGCGTTCTTCGTCCGACCAGACACTCTTGATATAACCGAGTACCGCGATGATCTCCTCATCACTCAGCACATCCTCAAATGCAGGCATATCGCTCTCATACCCCGGCACGACAGCGCCAACCCCGAACTTGGTGATCGCAAACAGTTCCTGATCGCTATGGCGCCATGTGTGGCCACTGGCATCGTGTGGCGG
>NZ_DBGS01000099.1:0-21515 GCF_002295455.1 Thalassospira sp. UBA848
CGGGTGGATAAGCATATCTTTGGCCAATGTCAGGTCACGTAACCTGATCCTCGCCAGATGACACACCAGTCGTGGCAGTTGTATCCGCATCGCTTGCGGGTGAGATGCTGTCATTCCCGCCTGTCGGCGACAAGGTCAGCGGTGAGGGATCCGCCGGCGATGGTTGCTGACCGGGATGTGGTGGTGCTGGCGGATCGCCTGCCGGGGGAGCCTCGGCCGCGGGCCAACCTTGGGCATGCTGCAAATAGGTCAGATGCCCGTCATGCAACTCCGTAACATAGATTTCCGTCAGGATCGGATGATCACCCCAGACCTCGTCTGATCGGGTGTTGACCGGGTTAACGCCCGCATCGCGCTGGGTATACTGCCATTCCGGGTTTTCCGGGGCGGCGATATCGTTGCGCAAGCCCAGCGACCAGTGTTCCCAACTGTACCAGTGATCAGAGGCCATCACGATCTTGTAGTTGGTCGGTGCCACAGCAGGGGTCAGGCCATTGACAATCATGCACAGCTTGGCAAAGGCCAGACGACAGGTGCGCTCGGCATTTTCATCCAACTCTATGATCGCACGGTTGAAGTTCTCTGCGATGACCGCGGCCTGATTGTTGGCCGCAGCATTGGCGTTAAAAGCCACATGGACCCAGCCGGTGAAACCATCGCGAAGCCCGGTCATGATGCCCGCCGCGTTGCGCGCAATGGCGCGATCAAAAATCTCGGCGGGTTCGGCGTTGCCGTGCGCACTAGGTCCGCCACACAATGCCCATCCCCAGCATGCGGCATCGGGGTAGGGATCAACAAAACCCGGATCAAGTTCAACACCCGCCCCAAGTTCGGCAGATGCCAGCCCCCTTAATTGCAAGTCGCTCAGCTGCGCCATGGTTACCTCTCATCAAAACGCGGTTACCAGATCGACGCAAAACAGACGGTCTTGTGAGACAAAAAAGGCGGCCTCAACGAAGGCCGCCCTTTTAATCAAGATTTATAACAATCGATAATCAGTCCGCGACAGATGCAGTCTGGGTCAGGCTGTCAAAGAACTCCTTGCGGCCCAGGGTGCCGGAAACCTTCCCATCGCGGGTGAGGATGACCGGGTTCTGGGTGATAGAGCGCATATCAATCAGATCCTTAAGCAGCACATCATCCTGTGCGACAAACACAATCGAATTGTCGGTTGCATCCAGTTCACTTGGCAGCGTGCCGTCATAATTGATCAGCTTAAGCTCGCCCCGTTCGCCATTATTGGCAGAGCGCACAACGCCATCCTGAAGCGTGACGCGGATATTGGCATCTTCCAGCATAAGCTCGCCAGCACCGGCTTTCTGGTCGCGACTGATGCGATGCATGATCGCGCGGCCGCGCAGGATGTTGACCGGGTTCATATGTGCGACAAAGTCAGCGACATAGTCGTTTGCCGGACGCAAGGCGATATCTTCGGGCGTACCGTGCTGGACGACATAACCACCTTCCATGATGGCAATCGAATTGCCCAGTTTCATGGCTTCATCAAGATCATGGCTGACAAACAGGATGGTCTTGTTGAGCTTTTCCTGAAGATCAAGCAACTCGTCCTGCAGCCGGTTACGGATCAGCGGATCAAGGGCCGAGAACGGTTCGTCCATCAGAAGGATCGGCGCATCGGTGGCAAAGGCGCGCGCCAGTCCAACGCGTTGCTGCATGCCGCCGGAAAGTTCATGGGCATATTTGGTCGCCCATTGATCCAGACCAACAAGGGCAAGCTTTTCACGCACGATATCGCGGCGCTCGGTCGGGCCCATGCCACCAAGCTCAAGGCCAAAGCCGACATTGTCTTCAACCGTGCGCCATGGAAACAGCGCGAATTGCTGGAAGACCATGGCGACATTTTTACGACGCAGGTTTCGAAGTGTTGCGGAATCACAGCTCGTGACATCCACCATGTCATCACCCGCACGCACACGAAGCGATCCGCGCGATACGGCATTCAGCCCATTTACACAACGCAGAAGCGATGACTTGCCAGACCCCGAAAGCCCCATCAGGACACAGATTTCGCCTTCCGGAACGTTGAAGCTGACATCGGCAACACCAAGAACATTGTTGGTGGCGGCCGCAATCTCTTCGCGGGTTTTGCCCTCGTCCAGCAGTTTAAGGGATTCTGCCTGACGGTTACCAAAGATCACGTCGATATTATCGAATTCAACAGCATTGCTCATGATCACTGCCCCGAAGTTTCGTTGTTGTCACGACGGCAGATGCGATCAAGCACGATGGCCAAAATCACAATCGCAAGACCCGCTTCAAAGCCCTGTGCGATATTCACTGTGTTAAGTGCGCGCACAACCGGCTTGCCCAGACCATCTGCACCGACAAGGGCGGCAATCACCACCATCGACAGCGACAGCATGATGCATTGCGTAAGCCCCGCCATGATAGACGGCATCGCGGACGGCAATTCGACCTTGAACAGCAACTGGCGCGGCGTACAGCCAAAGCTCTCACCGGCTTCCAGAAGTGCCTTGGGGGTATTTGAAATGCCAAGATGGGTCAGGCGGATCGGGGCGGCAATCGCAAATATCACAGTCGAAATAAGGCCGGGAACCACACCCAGACCAAACAGGATCAGGGTCGGGATCAGATACACGAAGGTCGGGATCGTCTGCATCAGGTCAAGAACCGGACGCATTGCCTGATGAAGCCAGGGACGGTGGGCGGACGCCACGCCAAGCGGCACACCGATCAACATGCAAAACAGCGTCGCATAAATGACAAGGGCCAGCGTTTCCATTGTTTCTTCCCAGTAGCCAAGATTGACCACCAGCAACAGCGACAGAACCGTAAAGGCCGTCAGTTTCCATGATTTGTGCACAACAGCCGCCAGGACGCCAAAGGCGGCAATGATCAGAAGCGCGGGCAACCAGACCAGGAAATCAATGGTGTTTTCGATAATGAACTCGAGAACATCCGAAATGGTATAGAACACGAAGTCGGCATGTTCGTTCAGCGCATCCATCAGGGACGATATCCACTGTCCCAGCGGAATCTTCGTTTCCGTGAGCCATTCCATGCGAAAATATCCGTTCAATGAGAATTAAGAAAAATGCATCCGATGCGCCCGGATCGACCTTGGGTCAGAGGCGGGCGCATCGGTAAAATCAATCGCGGTGCTTAAAGACCAAGACCGGATTTCAGAGCTGCTTTGGCGTCGCCACCGTCAAAGGTGGTCACACCGTCAAGCCATGCCATTGCTGCATCCGGGTTGGCTTTGAGCCATGCGGTCGCGGCTTCTGCCGGATCGGTGCCTTCGTTCAGGATCGCGTCCATGATTTCGTTTTCCATGGCGAGGCTGAATTTCAGGTTGGTAACGAATTTGCCAGCATTCGGGCATTCGTCAGTGTAACCGGCACGCAGGTTGGTGTGAACAGTCGCACCGCCAAAGTTCGGGCCAAACACGTCATCGCCGCCATCAAGATAGGCCATGTCGTATTTCGCGTTCATCGGGTGCGGTTCCCAACCGAGGAAAACGATGAACTGATCGCGCGAGGATTTGCGCTTTACCTCGGCCAACATGCCCTGTTCCGAGGATTCAACGAGTTCAAACTCGCCAAGACCAAACTGGTCGCTATCGATCATGTCCTGGATCAGGCGGTTGCCGTCATTGCCCGGTTCAATGCCATAGATTTCGCCATCCAGTTCGTCATGGAACTTGGCGATATCAGCAAAGTCTTTCAGACCGGCGTCAAAGGCATTCTGGGTGACAGCCAGCGTGTATTTGGCACCTTCAAGGTTGGCACCGGTTGATACGACCGTGCCTTTGTCGAGATAGGGCTGAATATCAGCAGCCATGGTCGGCATCCAGTTGCCCAGGAAGACGTCAACGTCGCCATTGGCAAGACTGGTATAGGTGACCGGAACCGACAGAAGTTCGGTTTCAGCAGTATAGCCGAGTGATTCAAGAATCACCGATGCGGTTGCCGTGGTGGCCGTGATGTCGGTCCAGCCAACATCAGAGAAAGTCACGGTTTGGCAGGCTTCGCTATCAGCGGCTTTCGCACCGGCGGCACCCAGAAGGGTGGTCGCAATGATGGTGCTGCCAAGCAGGCGGCCGAACGTGGAAAGATTGGTCATGCTTCTGGTTCTCCCTTGTATAAACCTAATGTTACTGATGACCGGATAGGGCCGGTCACCAGAAGACTCTCGGTTCCGGAGGCCAGACGAACATCAACGCAACATAGATGTCGCCAACACTCGCCCAGAGCCGTCAACACGTTCCCCCGAACGTGATTAACGGGCCGGAATAATCACAAAAAACAGCCGCATTGCCGCGCAGCAAAGGCTAAAAGCCCTGAGAAACGCGCCGCAAATGCCGACGTGTTTTTATTGATTGATTGTTCAATTAAATTACAGCATATTCTGGTTACGTCAATTGCGAAGGACTAAAAACTGCGTTTTATGCTGTTGCAGCGACGGTAAACCCTTCGCAACGCAGAGGATTGGATGAATTAATGCCCAAGGTTGGTATGCAGCCTGTTCGCCGCAGGCAGTTGATCGACGCGACGATTGAAACCATTCATAGCCACGGATTCGCCGATACGACGATTGCCCGTATCGCGAAGGCTGCGGGGATGTCGTCTGGGATTATTTCGCACTATTTTGGTGGCAAGAACGCGTTGCTTGAAGCAACCATGCGCTCCCTGATGCAGGATTTGCGCAACGATTATCTGGTGCGTCTGGCGACGGCCAAGACGCCGATTGATCGCCTTGAAGCGATCATTAACACCAACTTCAACGAAGAACAGTTCACACCACAGGTGACTGTGGCTTGGCTGTCATTCTGGGCACAGGTGCCATTTTCCGATGCGTTGAGTCGGCTGAACAATATCTATTTTCAGCGGCTGGCCTCAAACCTGCGCCATGAATTGCGTCAATTGACGACCGAACAATGTGCTGATGACATTTCAGCTGTAATCGCCGCCATGGTGGACGGGATCTGGGTGCGCACCGGCCTGTCTCACGGCAAATCCGATATCGCAGGGGCGCGCAAAATGGTGCTGGGCACCTTGCACATGTATCTGGCGAATTCGCCAGCCCGATAGATGCAACCGACCCACAGAAACGTTCAAGGCTGCCGATCAAACGTGCAGCCAGCAGGAGTTTTAAGATGAGCCTTTATCAAATCCAGAATTTCATCAACGGCAAGAAGACCCAGGGGTCGGGCGCGGAAATGGTAACGCTGAATCCCGCGACCAACACCGTTCTTGCAAAGGGCCACGAAAGTACCGCTGCTGATGTTGATGCCGCAGTCAAGGCTGCCCGCGCCGGGTTCGAGATTTGGAAAAACACCCCGGCTGCCGAACGCGCACGTGTGCTGTTCAAGGCCGCCCAGATCCTGCGTGACCGCAATGATGAACTGGCACTGGTTGAAACCCGCGATACGGGCCGTGCCATTCAGGAAACCGAAATTGTCGATGTGATTTCCGGTGTTGAATGCCTTGAATATTTCGCCGGCGTCGCCGGAAGCCTTGCGGGCGAGCATATCGATCTTGCCGGTAACTTTGCCTATACCCGCCGCGAAGCAGTTGGCGTTTGTGGCGCCATCGGTGCCTGGAACTATCCGATTCAGATTGCTTGCTGGAAGGCAGCACCGGCACTGGCATGCGGTAATGCGGTTGTCTACAAACCGTCTGAAACCACGCCGCTTTCTGCCATCGCTGTGGCCGAAGCCCTTCAGGAAGCCGGTCTTCCCGATGGCGTTTACAACGTTGTGCAAGGCGCGCGTGAAAGCGGTGCCGCGCTGGTTGAACATCCCGGCGTTGACAAGATTTCCCTGACCGGTTCGGCCGCAACCGGTGCCAAGGTCGCATCCGTTGCTGCTGGCGGCATGAAGGCCGTCACCATGGAACTTGGTGGCAAATCGCCGATGATCGTGTTCGAGGATGCCGATCTGGACAATGCAGTTTCCGGCGCGCAGATGGCGAATTTCTATTCATCGGGTCAGATTTGCTCGAACGGAACGCGTGTGTTTGTCCATGAAAGCGTTGCCGATGCCTTCATCGAAAAGCTGATCGCACGGTCCAGGGGGCTTGTTCTTGGCGATCCGGAAAAACCTGAAACCCAGGTTGGTCCGATCGTCACCAAGGCGCAGTATGAACAGGTCATGTCCTATATCGAAAAGGGTAAGGCAGAGGGCGCAAAATGCGTCCTTGGCGGCCATGCCGTGTCGGAGGGCATGCCAGAAGGCGGGCTTTTCGTTGCGCCGACCGTCTTTACCGATTGCACCGATGACATGGCCATCGTGCGCGAGGAAATCTTTGGTCCGGTAATGTCGGTACTGACCTTTAGCGACGAAGACGAAGCGATCAAGCGCGCCAATGACACCGAATATGGTCTGGCAGCAGGTGTGTTTACCAAGGACTTGTCGCGCGGTCATCGCGTGGTTGCCCGGCTTGAGGCCGGTACCTGCTGGATCAATACCTATAACATCACCCCGATCGAGATGCCGTTTGGCGGTGTGAAGAAGTCGGGCGTTGGCCGTGAAAATGGCCGTGCGGCAATTGAATATTACACCCGCATCAAATCCGTTTATGTCGAAACCGGCGATGTCGAGGCCCCTTACTAAGGGCCTTTGATCAACGAACGTCGCCAAATACTCACCGGCTGCCCACACAGCAAGACCAAACAAGGGATCAGAAATGACGACCCCAACGACCACTGAAAACTACGATTACGTGATTGTCGGATCCGGTTCGGCAGGGGCTGTGCTTGCCAACCGACTGACCGAAGACCCGGAAGTAAAGGTACTGGTTGTTGAAGCCGGGCCGAAGGATCACTGGTGGGACTGGCGCATTCATATGCCGACCGCGCTGTCTTATCCGATGCAGTCGGAAACCTATAACTGGGCCTATTGGACAACCCCGCAGTCCAATCTGAATAACCGGCGCATGGAAACCCCGCGCGGGCGTGTTTATGGCGGCTCCAGCTCGATCAACGGGATGGCTTATGTGCGTGGTCATGCCCTTGATTACAATCGCTGGGCCGAAGAAGACACCGCCCTTAAGGAATGGGATTATGCCCGTTGCCTGCCGTATTTCCGCCGTGCGAATACCCGTAATGAGGACACCGAAGGCGACGAATATCACGGTGGTGATGGCCCGCTGCATGTGACGACCGGTGCATGCCAGAACGACTTGCACAAGGCATGGATAAAGGCCGGGCAGCAGGCCGGGTATGAATTTACCCCGGATCAGAATGGCTATCGTCAGGAAGGTCTCGGGACCATGGATATGACGGTCTATAGGGGCCGTCGCTGGTCAACGGCGCGGGCTTATTTGCATCCGGCGATGAAACGTCCGAACCTGACCGTCTATCACAAGGCTTTGGCGCAAAGTATTGTTTTCGAGGGGAAACGTGCCATTGGTCTTGATTTCACCCATCAGGGCGAACTCAAGCGCGCGGTTGTCGATCGCGAAGTGATTGTCTCTGCCGGATCCATCAACTCGCCAAAACTTCTGATGCTTTCGGGCATCGGGCCTGCGGACCATCTGCGCGAACACGGCATTGATGTTGTCCATGATTTGCCCGGTGTTGGTGAAAACCTGCAGGACCATCTGGAACTGTATGTTCAGATGGAATGCACCAAGCCGATCAGCCTCAATAGCAAGCTTGATTGGTGGAACAAGCTCAAGATCGGTGTTGAATGGTATCTGTTCAAAACCGGCCTTGGTGCGACCAACCATTTTGAGGCCGGTGGATTTATCCGCTCAAAGGCGGGTGTGAAACATCCGGACCTGCAATATCACTTCATGCCGGCCGCGATTAACTATAACGGCTCCAAGGCGGCGGAAAAGGATGGCTTCCAGGCCCATATCGGCCCGATGCGCTCCAAATCGCGTGGAACGGTGCGTCTGGCATCCGGCAATCCGAAGGATCGACCAATCATTGATCCGAACTATATGAGCCACCCGGATGACTGGGAAGAAATGCGTGCATCGGTTCGCCTGACCCGTGAAATCTTTGCGCAGGATGCCTTTGCCGATCTGCGCGGTGGTGAAATCGCCCCGGGCAAGGATATCGAAACCGACGAGCAGATTGACGCATGGGTCGCCGACCACGCCGAAAGTGCCTATCACCCGTCTTGCTCGTGCAAGATGGGCAGTGACGAAATGTCGGTGGTCGACGAGAAAACCCGTGTGCATGGCATCGAAGGACTGCGTGTGGTCGATAGTTCGATCATGCCGTCCATCGTGACCGGCAACCTTAATGCCCCGACCATTATGGTTGGTGAAAAGGCTGCTGATATCATTCGCGGGAAAACACCGTTGGCGCCGTCCAATGCGCCGTATTTCGTGCATCCCGAATGGGAAACCAAGCAGCGCTAATACCGGCCGTTTCAAATGGTCTGATGATTTCCCCGGTCCGTCATGGGATGGATCGGGGAATTTTGTTTAAGTCCACTGGCGCGTCTGCGGCGTCAGGCGCATTGTGAGGTGCCATAAGACTCTGATTCTCAATGCACGATTACCTGAAATCCGCAAGATCCATCACCGCAGGTATCACGCTTTGTTGGCAGCTTTACGCAATCGTTATGCTTTGACTTGGCCGGTTTTTGCATAATCGGTGAAAAGCGGGTTTAAGGCCGGAAAATGGGCAGTTTTTCCTTGATAGGTAGGCCGGATTGGGCAGGATAAGCCAACATCCATTTACAAATATGAGGGTTCCTCATGTTCACCCCGAACTTGCTGACCGCCAACGACCGGGCAGGCCGCTATCCTGATTCCTATTACGCCGCGACGGCGAATGCGATTGCACCCTTTGCCAGGCTTGAGGGGGATCAGACCTGCGACATTGTCGTCATTGGTGGCGGCTTTACCGGGCTGTCATCGGCACTGCATCTGGCAGAACGTGGCTATGACGTGATCCTGCTGGAAGCCCATCGTGTCGGTTGGGGCGCATCGGGACGCAATGGCGGGCAAGTCGGTTCGGGCCAGCGCCGCGAGCAGGACGAACTTGAACAAATGGTCGGGCGCGATGATGCGCGCAAACTCTGGGACATCGCCGAAGAGTCCAAGGACGTTGTCAAATCCCTGATCGCAAAGCATGACATCAAGTGTGACTGGAAACCGGGCATCTTGCATGCCGACCATCGTGCGCGCTTTGTCGAGCATACCCACGCCTATGCCGATAAGCTTCAGGCCGAATATGGCTATGAAGATATCCGTTCTGTTGACCGCGCAGAAATGCGCGAGATGCTTGGTACCGAATTTTATCATGGTGGGTCGCTTGATGTGGGGGCGGGGCATTTGCACCCGCTGAACTTTGCACTTGGCCTGGCCGACGCTGCGCGTGCGGCCGGGGCGCGGATATGCGAAGGAACGGTTGTCACCGGCTATGAAAATCAGGCGGGCAAGGTTACGGTTAAAACCGAAAACGGCGCTGTTGTGACAGCGAACAAGATGATCCTTGGTTGCAATGGTTACCTTGATGCGCTGGAAGATCGTGTGGCGAAGCGTGTTATGCCGATCAATAATTTTGTCATCGCCACCGAGCCACTTGGTGATGATCTGGCGCGCGAACTGATCCGTGATGACGTGGCAGTCGCCGACTCAAAATTCGTGATCAACTATTACCGGCTGAGTGCCGATAAGCGCATGCTTTTTGGCGGTGGGGAAACCTATGGCTATAACTTCCCGCGTGACATCAAGGCGTTTGTTTCACCGCATATGCTTGAAGTCTATCCGCAGCTTAAAGATGTGAAGATTGATTATGGCTGGGGCGGGACATTGGCGATCACGATGAACCGCATGCCGTTCTTTGAAAAGCTTGACGATAACGTTTTCACCGCGACGGGCTATTCCGGCCACGGGGTCGCCATGGCGACACTGGCAGGCCAGATCATGGCAGATGCGGTGGCCGGTACTGTTGAGCGGTTTGACGTCATGGCCAACATCAAAACCCCGGTCTTCCCGGGGGGCAAGATGTTGCGTTTCCCGATGCTGGTGGCCGCCATGCTGTGGTATTCGATCCGCGACAAGCTTTAAAAGTCCCGGCTTTGATCCCAACGGGGAATAAGCAGGCGCGGGCGGCTATGCTGTTTCGCGGCTGCGACTTTCAGTTTCACCGTCGCCGGTTTCATCGTTGTCAGCTGTTGGTGTCAGGGGGCGCAACCCTTCAGACGCGCCGCGTGCGGTAAGTCTGGATTTGGTTTTCTTCCAGTTGTCGGGGTTGAGTGCCAGCGTCGTTGCGTCACTGAATGATACTTCATACCCACGGTTCAGGGCGGCCTGCATGCTTGCATTCACGCAGTAATCACCATCAAGCCCGACGATGATCAGTTTTCCGACCTTTTGTTGATCAAGAACGCGGTCCAGTTCGGGCTCACTAAACCCGTCCGCACGTGCCTTGACGATATCATGGTCGATGTCGCCATTGATCCGTGCATCCAGATCAAGACCTTCGGATTTGGGGCTGCCCCGGCCTTCGTTCAAAAACTTCATAAGCAGGTTCATATACCATCCGCGGAATGTCTGGCGGATGGAAATGACGGGGTATCCGTTGGCATTTGCGGTTTCGACCAGATCATTGATCGCTGCAATCCGTTTTTCGACCAGGTCAGGGTCATAGGCATTCTTGCCGGTCGCATTGGTGAAGTCCTCTTGCAGGTCAACAATCAACAGCGCGCTATTGGGGCGCTTAGACGGATTGATCTTTTTGCCTGTGCTCGGGGCCAAGTGATGACGGTGGCCATAAATCGCGTAAGCGATGGCACCAACCAGCAAAACGACAATAAGAGTGATCAATGACCACATTTTCCGGCTCCCCGTTCAGGCGTCGCAAGTCTCGTTCAATGTGTTGGAAAATCTGACTGCACACCGCACCGGGAAAGACGCGCATCACAGGTTGATGTGCCCCGGTCATAAGTTGCCGGGGCTGGTCAGCTATCTCCAACTGTGTGAATGCCGGGGACATTTGGCACGCGTTTTCAAAAGCCTCTTGATCAGGGGCCTAACCGTGAGATGTTCCGGCATTCGCCATAACCATATGAAATATTGATCATTTCCTTTTGTCAACTTGGCCGACAAAAGACACAGCGCTTCCTTGGGTTGAAGTGCCGGGTTACAGCTTAGATAACAAAACGTTCCGGAATTAGTTTGGTTCCCAGTTTGATACCGGGTCGTAGCGTTCGCCCTTGGACAGGATGACGCCGTTATGGGCTGCGATGCCGACTTCGAAGCTTGAAGCAATGCGAAGGGCGCGTTCCATGAAGTGTTTGGCTGCGGGTTCTTGGCAATATTCCGACAAGGTCTCGGCAAAGAGTTGCAGCCAGCGATCAAAATGATGTCGGGTGATCTTAAGTGGTAAATGCTTTTGCATCGGGCGACCGTCATAGTTGCCCGTCGCAAGCGCGACCGATGACCAGAACATCACCATGCGATCCAGATGATGATCCCAGTTTTCGATCTTTTCATCAAAAACAGGGCCAAGCATATCGTCTTCGCGCACCTTGGCATAAAAGCCATGCACGATGTTCTTGATCATGTCCTGATCAATGCCGGTATCTTCCTTGATGCGGCGCGTGGCAATTTCGCGACGTTCCTTGATTTCGGCAAGAGTTGGTTGTTTGTCGGACATGATAGGGGCCTGTTCAGTACGCGGTCTGGAATTGCTTTAATTCATAAGGCAATTGTTGGACATGACATATGTCACTTCACGGTCGAACGCAAACAGATCGCCGTGCCCGGCAAATGTGATCAGGCAAACCGGTCGTGCAGGCCGTAGTAGCGATAGCCAACTGATCGTGCCACGCGGCGCAATGACGGCATGGGAAATTTCCCCATGGGAGTTGTCAAGACGCTGCCCAGATCCTCGTCGTCGCTGATGCCCAGCATGCGTTCCGCCAAAAGCTTGCCACCCAGACTTGCCATTGCAACGCCGTTGCCGTGCCACGCAAGGGCCGTCCAGACGTCATGATGGCCGGGAACCCGCCCGATATAGGGGCGCCAACTTTGCGACAGACAGGCAAGACCATTCCAGTGATGGGTAAAGGCGACATCCTGCCATGCCGGGAACATGCGTTTGAAATTATCCAGAAGATCGCTTTTCCCCGCCGCAAAGGCCTTGGGGGTTGCGGTAATGCCGCCGCGTCCGCCAAACAGAAAACGGTTGTCGGGAAGCTTGCGGAAATAATGCAGCAGGATGCGGCTGTCAAAAGCCATCAGGTCGCTGGTCCAGCCTTGATCTTCCAGCTCATCCGGGCGGAGGGGACGTGTGATCAGAATGCCGGAAAAGACAGGCATTAAGCGCCCGCCAATCCAGTCGGGCAGGTTTTCTGCACTATAACCGTTGGTGGCGATGATGATCTTCGCGGCACTGATTTCTGTTTTGCCTGCATAAAGGCGATATGTATCGCCATCTTCATCAAATCGTTCAATTGTGGCCTGTCCGAATATCCGGACACCTGCGCGCAAGCATTGTTCATGCAGGCCTGCAAGATACTTCATCGGGTTAAGGCCAAAACCGGCTTTGACATGCAATCCGCCATAGGTTTCCGCCGCATGGAGACCGCGTTCCTTCAACGCATCACGATCAAGAAGCTCTGTCTTGATGCTGGTGAAATGGGCGATTTCCTCTGCCTCGTGCTTAAGCTCGGCAACCCGGTTGGGTTTGTGCGCAAGAACCACTTCACCGTTCGAATGGCGGTCAGCATCGATGTTCCAGCTATTCAGGCGATGGTCCACCAAATTGATGGCATCGCGTTGATGTCGGGCAAACTGTTTTACCGCGTCATCACCAAAGGTCTTTGCCAGTTGCCCAAGCCCCTTGCCACTGCCGCCCATGCAGCAAAAACCGCCATTGCGCCCGGATGCGCCCCATCCACTGCGTCCGGCATCAAAAACCGAAACATTGGCCCCGTTTTGTGCCAGTTCCAACGCCGCCGACAGACCGCAATAACCACCACCGATGATGGCGATATCGGTTTTAAGCTGGCCTTCTTCGGGCAGCTTTTCGCAGGCCGGAAGCGGGGATGCGCTTTCGACCCAATAGCTGTCAGGCAGGGTGTCGGTGCGATAGGCGGCGGGCTGATAGATGCGGTGTAGCATGGTGGGCTCTTCTGGGTGTTTGGGTGTTTGGGTGTTTGGGTGTTTGGGTGTTTGGGGGTCTGGGGTCTTGGGGCCTGTGGGGCAGGCGTCATATGGAGTAGTTTGGGGCTCTATAACCGAAATACCCGGCGATGATAGCTCATGCCGGGTATTTGTGTAAGTTCCTGTAATCGAAACCGGATTACATCTTGCCAAGCTTCTTCGCAGTCTCGTCAAAGGCCGCACGCGCCCGTTTGACCAACTCGTCGATTTCTTCCTTGGTGATGCAAAGCGGCGGGGACAGGACCATGCGATCGCCACATGCGCGCATGATCACGCCATTGGCAACACAGGCATCACGGCACATGGTGCCAACCGTTCCCGGCTTGTCAAAGCCCTTGCGGGTTTTCTTGTCATCAACCAGCGGCATACCGGCAATCAGGCCAACGGTTTCAACCGCGCCGACCAGCGGATGGTCTTCAAGGGTTTTCAGCGCATTGGCAAAATATGGGCCGATATCGTCCTTGACGCGTTCGACCATTTTTTCTTCGCGCAGGATGCGAATGTTTTCAAGCGCCACAGCCGCACATGCCGGATGACCGGAATAGGTAAAGCCGTGAGTGAATTCGCCACATTCATTGATCAGAACATCGGCAACGCGATCACCAACCATGACGGCCGAGATCGGCAAGTAACCTGATGACATGCCCTTGGCCATCGGCATCAGGTCCGGCTTGATGTCAAAGGTGTCGCAGCCAAACCATTCGCCGGTACGGCCAAAGCCACAAATGACTTCATCCGCGATCAGAAGGATGTCGTACTTTTTGCAGATACGCTGAATTTCCGGCCAGTAGGTTGACGGCGGAATGATCACGCCGCCAGCACCCTGGATCGGTTCGCCGATAAAGGCGCCCACGCGATCCGCGCCAAGTTCCTCGATCTTTTCTTCAAGCTTGCGCGCAGCAATCAGGCCGAATTCCTCGGGGGTGTGATCGCCGCCTTCGCCGTACCAGTATGGCTGATCGATATGAACGATATCGCGCACCAGCGCGCCGCCCTGCGAATGCATGCCCGACATGCCGCCAAGCGACGCGCCAGCAACGGTCGAGCCGTGATAGGCGTTCTTGCGGCTGATGATATGGGTACGCTCCGGTTTGCCCTTAAGGTTCCAGTACTGGTGCACCATACGGACAACCGTGTCGTTCGCTTCCGAGCCGGAATTGGCATAGAAAACGTGGTTCAGGCCTTCTGGCGTGATTTCGGCAAGAACTTTGGAAAGCTCGATTGCCGGTGAGTTCGCGCACTGGAAGAAGTTGTTGTAATAGGGCAGTTCCAGCATCTGCTTATAGGCAGCTTCAGCCAGTTCCTTGCGTCCGTAGCCGATATTCACGCACCACAGGCCAGCCATGCCATCAAGATAGCGATTGCCGTTGGAGTCCTCGATAAAGACGCCTTCGGCACGGGTAATGACACGGGTGCCGCGATTGTTCAGGTCCGCCGTATCGGTGAACGGATGAATGTGGTGAGCCTGATCAATGTCCTGCCAATAGGCGGTTTTGTCGAAATTATTCATAACGTCTCCTGGCAGCGGGGCTGCTCTGCTTTCGTGCGATATGTTGAACATCTGACACTAGTGTTCGTTTTTTCGAACACCTTTGCAAGAGGATTTTTCGACAATCTTTTTGAGTGGATCGAGGTTGGTTTTTGTTATCCACCGGTTGATATAGAGCATTCGGGTGTGACGGTTTGCTCCAAGCCTGAGAAATTGTGCACTGCGTGATTTGCACGATATATCGAACGAAGGGCTTGACCATGGCAGTCCGGCACGGCACGATGCCTGCTGATTAAGAACAGGCTATTTCTGGGAGTATAAGACGATGAACAAGTCGTTCGTCGAAGACAGTAGGGCAGAAGCCCAACGATTCTTTGAAGAAAATCCGGATGTCGAACTTGTTGAGTTGCTCATTCCCGACATTAACGGTGTGTTTCGCGGCAAGCGAATCAGCAAACAGAAATTCCTTAAAAGCTTTAGTGAGGGTGTAACCCTGCCAGGCTCGATGTGCCTTGTCGACATTACCGGTGACAACCCCGAAGGTACGGGCCTTCTTTGGTCGAGCGGTGACCAGGATAATCTGGCAAAACCGATCCCGGGAACCCTTTGCCGCGTGCCTTATGGTGAATTGCCGCTCGCACAGGTGATGATGAACCTGCATAACCTTGATGGCACCCGGTTCTTTGCCGATCCGCGCAATGTTTTGCAGGGCGTTGTTGATCGCATGGCCGCAGACGGTTTTTATCCGACTGTCGCCCTTGAACTTGAATTCTATCTGGCCGATCAGAACCAGGAAACCGCCGCACCGCTGCCGCCGCAGCCACTTGGTGGCGGGATTGCATCGGATGGTGTGCAGGTTTATGGCCTGCAACAGATCGAGGATTTCGAAAAAGTCCTGCATGATGCAGTTGCCGAACTGAACCGTCAGGGCATTCCGGCCGATACCATCGTTGCCGAAGCAGGCCCCGGGCAGTTTGAAATCAACCTTGGTCACGTGACGGATCCGATGTTGGCCGCCGATCACGCCATGCAGCTCAAACGCGTGGTTAAGGGCATTGCCTGGGATCACGGCGTGACCGCGACCTTTATGGCAAAACCTTATTCCGATCAGGCGGGCAACGGTCTGCATATCCATGTTTCACTGCGTGACGAGAACGACAACAACGTTCTGTCCCCGGTTGGCGATGAGGAAGTGTCGGACAATCTGCGCTTTGCAATTGGCGGCCTTCAGGAGAGCATGTTCGAAAGCATGGCGATCTTTGCGCCAAACCCGAACTCTTTCCGCCGTTTCCAGAACAAGGCCTATGCGCCGATGTCTCCGAACTGGGGTTTGAACAACCGTACCGTGGCACTTCGTATTCCGGCTGGCAGCCCAAAGGCCGCACGTGTCGAACATCGTGTATCAGGGGCCGATGCCAACCCGTATCTGGTTCTGGCCTGCGTTCTGGCTGGCATGCATCACGGCATGAAGAACAAGCTTGATCCGGGCGAGCCGACCGTTGGCAACGGCTATGAGCAGCATGGCGGCAAGATTGTCCCGCGCAGCATGATTTCGGCCCTCGACCGGTTTGTCGAAGGCGATATCGTCAAAGACTATCTTGGCGAACGTTTTGTCGAGGTGTTCGATATCTGCCGTCGCGCCGAATATGACGAATTCTTCGCCGAGGTCACCCAGCTTGAATATCGCTGGTATCTCGACGCGGTATGACCAGACAAAACAACAATAAAGTTCGATAGGGAAAAGACGGGAATGTCACAAAAGGTAGGGGATCGTCTGAAGGCGGTGCGCAGCATGTACGGGCTGTCGCAGCGTGAACTGGCACGCCGTGCCGGTGTGACCAACAGCACGATCTCGACGATTGAACAGAACCGGGTCAGCCCGTCTGTTGATAGTCTGGCCAAGGTTCTGGCTGGCATTCCCATGAGCCTGATTGATTTCTTCACCATCGACCTCGATGCCGGTGAAGAAATCTTTTTCAAGAAAGAAGACCTTGTCGAACTTTCTGACGGGACGATGTCGATGCGTCTTGTCGGGGCATCGCGCAAGGACCGTAACTTGCGCGTGCTCCACGAAACTTACCCTGCGGGCGGGGATACTGGTGACAACCTGATTGTCCAGAAGGGCGAGGAAGCCGGTGTTGTTGTCCGCGGCAAACTTGAAGTGACTGTGGGCGAACGGGTCAAGGTGCTTGGTCCCGGCGATGCCTACTACTTCAATGCAGAAATTCCACATCGTTTCCGAAATGTGGGTGACGGGGAATGTGAAGTCGTCAGTGCTGCGACGCCTCCGTCATATTGATGACAGATCATTGGGCCATAGTGCCCATATGCAACGATCAAACTTGAAAAATATCCAAACGCGCCATCCGTCAGGAGACTTTCGATGACCAATCCGATGAATTTTGAACAGTTGACCGCACAGGCCAAAGCCCTTGATTTCCGCAACAAGGCCTTCATCAACGGTGCCTATGTTGATGCGGCCTCGGGCAAGACATTTGATTGCATCAGCCCGCGCGACGGTTCAGTCCTGACCAAGGTTGCCGAATGTGACGTCGAAGACGTCAATCGTGCGGTGGCATCTGCGCGTGCCGTGTTTGAAAAGGGAAGCTGGTCCGAAGCCGCGCCTGCAAAACGCAAGGCGATCATGCTTCATTTCGCCGATTTGCTTGAAAAGAACGCTGCCGAATTGGCACTTCTGGAAAGCCTTGACATGGGCAAGCCGATCACGCTGGCTGCGCGCGATGACATTCCGCTGTCCTACAAATGCATTCGCTGGTACGCCGAGGCGATTGACAAGATCTATGACGAAATTTCTCCGGCTGGTGCCAATGAAATCGGCATGATCACCCGTGAACCGCTGGGTGTGGTTGCGGCTGTTGTGCCATGGAACTTCCCGCTGATGATGGCGGTCTGGAAACTTGGCCCGGCCTTGGCAATGGGGAACTCGATCATCCTCAAGCCAGCTGAACAATCGCCGCTGACCGCGCTTCGTGTTGCGGAAATCGCGGTTGAAGCAGGCCTGCCGGAAGGTGTCCTGAACGTGGTTCCGGGCTTTGGCCCGACCGCAGGCAAGGCGCTTGGCCTGCATGAAGATGTTGATTGCGTGACCTTTACCGGGTCTGGTGAAGTCGGCAAGCTGTTCCTGCAGTATTCCGGTCAGTCGAACATGAAGCGCGTCTGGCTTGAGTGCGGTGGCAAAAGCCCGAACATCGTGTTGGCTGATTGCCCGGATATGGACGCGGCTGCCGCGGCGGCAGCGGGCGGTATCTTCTATAATCAGGGCGAGGTCTGCACGGCTGGTTCGCGTTTGATTGTCGAAGAAAGCATCAAGGACGAGTTCATCGAAAAAGTGGTCGCTGCGGGCGCGAAAATGCAGCCGGGTGACCCGCTTGATCCGCAAAGCCAGATGGGTGCTATTGTCGATGAAAGCCAGATGAACCGTGTTCTGGGCTATATCGAAAAAGGCTCCAGCGAGGGCGGCGTCCTGCGTACTGGTGGTAAGCGGGTCCGCACCGAATCCGGTGGCTACTATGTTGAGCCGACCGTGTTTGATGGCATCAAGAACGACATGACAATCGCCAAGGAAGAAATCTTTGGCCCGGTCCTGTCGGTTATTTCGGTCAAGGACTGGAAAGAAGCTGTTCAGACCGCAAATGATACGCCATATGGTCTGGCCGCAGCAGTCTGGACGCGTGACATCAACAAGGCGCACCTGACGGCAAAGAAACTGCGTTCGGGTCTTGTCTGGGTCAATTGCTGGGACGGTGGTTCAATCACCATGCCGTTTGGTGGTTACAAGCAGTCCGGTACCGGACGTGACCGTTCCTTGCATGCGCTCGACAAATATTGTGAAGTCAAATCAACCTGGATTGCCCTTGGCAACGGTTAAGGGGCCGGTTCCTATTGACGGCTGATGGGCAGCGTCCGGGGACGGGACAAGGAATTGGGAAGGATTGAGAAATGAGCAGCACCGGGGTCATTGACACCAAGGGTGGTGATAACGCCTTCACGGCAAAATCCGTGCATCAAAACACCAGCGAACCGATGTATTCCGGCGCGCTGTCTTTCATGCGCCGTCGCTATTCACGCGATCTCAATGGGATTGATGTCGCTGTTACCGGTATTCCCTATGATCTGGCGACGTCCAGCCGTCCGGGCACGCGTCTTGGCCCGCAGGGTGTGCGTCGGGCATCGACCAACCTTGCGTGGGCACCGCATTTCCCGTCCGGGCGCGACATCTTTGCCGAGATGGCCGTGATTGATTATGGCGACATGGTCATTGACCCGGGTCATCCGGAAAAACTACCGGAAATGATCGAGGATCACGCACGTGACATCGTGCAGTCAGGTGCCAAGATGCTCACCATTGGTGGTGATCACTTCGTCACTTACCCGATCCTGAAGGCACATGCCGAAAAATACGGCGATGGCATTTCACTCATCCAGTTCGATGCGCATTCCGACACCTGGGAAGATGACGGCGATCGGATTGATCACGGCACCATGTTCTGGCATGCCGCCCAAAAGGGCATCGTTAATCCGTCGAAATCCATCCAGGTCGGCATTCGGACCCACAATGAATCGACCCACGGGTTCAATATCCTGTATGGCCCGGATGTTCAGTCGATGTCGATTGACGCCATCGTTGAAAAGATCAAGGCCACGGTTGGCGACAACCCGGCCTATATCACCTTTGACATTGATGGGCTTGATCCATGCTATGCGCCGGGAACCGGTACGCCGGTTCTGGGCGGTTTGACCAGCCATCAGGCTGTATCGATCCTGCGTGGTCTTGCGGGGCATGTGAACCTGATCGGCAGTGACGTGGTCGAAGTTTCCCCGCCATATGATGTTTCGGACATCACATCGCTTGCCGGTGCCACCATGGCGTGGGAAATGCTGAACATTCATGCGGTTAACCGCGCAAAGTAATCTGACGCTCCAGATATATCTTTTTCAAGGGCCGGTATCATTTCACGATACCGGCCCTTGTTTTTTCATTTTCCTGTGCTCTGATAGCGGGCAGAAAAAGAAACGAAGACAGGAGACAAGGAAATGAAACCAATCGCAATTTCGCGCCTG
The DNA here is from genome assembly GCF_002295455.1 of Thalassospira sp. UBA848. Lineage (NCBI taxonomy): Bacteria > Pseudomonadati > Pseudomonadota > Alphaproteobacteria > Rhodospirillales > Thalassospiraceae > Thalassospira > Thalassospira sp. UBA848. The sequence continues at coordinate 19,687 of NZ_DBGS01000099.1, forward strand.
ACCATCTGTGGCATCGACGAACTGCCCACCCATCGCAGCCATGGTGTCACCCATGTCCTGTCTGTGCTTGATCCCGAACGTGAAGACCCGACCATTTTTGGCAATTTTGATCCGCACGAACGCACCATCCTGCGTTTTCATGATGTGATCGAGGACAAGGAAGGCCGTCCGGCCCCGACCAGGGCCGATGTCGAAGCAATCCTTGGTTATGGTGAAACCCTGATCGAAAGTCGCGCGGATCGTCAGGATGGGCATTTGCTGGTGCACTGTCATATGGGGGTGTCGCGTTCGACGGCGGCGATGATCACGCTGATGGCGCAGTGCGAACCGGATCGTGACGAGGACAGTATCTTTACCACCATTCGCGAAATGCGCCCGATTGCCTGGCCGAATTCGGTGATGATTGGCTTTGCCGATGAACTCTTGGGGCGCGAGGGGCGACTGACTGCGGCCCTGCAGCGCCACTATGCACTGCAATTGGAACGTGATGCGATGTTTGAACGCTGGATGACGGAACTGGAACGCGCGCGCGAGATCGAGTTTGGCCGCGCCCTTGGTAAACAAAACGCATGATGGTTGATGCGCACGCAGATTGATCGGGTTTTGGTTTGCGTGCGCAATTGAATCGATTTAAAAGGCGGTGGGTCCCACAGACCATACAATATCGGTCCGCCAGTTTGCGGACTTTCCGAACGGAGAAACGTCATGACAGCCAAAGCTGTTTGTCTTGGGGAACTGCTGATTGATTTTGTTCCGACGGTGACCGGAACCGGTCTTGCCGATGCCCCGGCCTTTGCCAAGGCCGCCGGTGGTGCGCCGGGAAATGCGGCTGTGGGCCTTCAGCGTCTTGGAATTGAAACTGGCTTTATCGGTAAACTCGGCGATGATGCCTTTGGCCATTTTCTGGTTGATACCCTCAGGGCCGACAATGTCGATACATCGGGCATTGTCCTGACCAAGGAAGCGCTGACCGGGCTTGCGTTCGTGTCCCTGCGTGCCGATGGGGAACGTGAATTTTCATTCTATCGCAGCCCGTCAGCCGACATGTTGCTGAGCATTGCTGATCTTGATCAGGACATGCTGAAATCGACCGATCTGTTCCATTACGGAACGCTTTGCATGATCGATGATGATCCGCGTGCTGCCACGCTTGAAGCGATTAAAATCGCGCGTGAAAACGGCGCGATCATTTCGTGCGATCCGAACCTGCGCCTGCCGCTTTGGCCGAGTGAGGAAAAGGCCCGCGAAATACTGCGTCTGGCGATCAGTCAGGCCGATGTCGTCAAGATGTCGGACGAGGAAATCACCTTCGTTTCCGGCGAGGATGATCTTGAAGAAGGTATCAAGGATCTGTGGTGTGATCAGTGGCGTGCAATGATTGTGACTTACGGTCCCAAGGGATCGCGTTACATCACGCCGGCTTTCGATGGTTTTGTGCCGTCCTTTGAAATCACTGCCGTCGATGCGACCGGGGCAGGGGATGGCTGCACGGCAGGGTTCCTGTCACGCCTGCTGAAGGATCCGGAACTTCTGGGTTCCGAAGACAAACTTGCCAACGCGTGCCGCTTTGCCAATGCGGTCGGCGCGATCACGGCAACCAAGCGCGGTGCGATCAACGCATTGCCGACGGAAAAAGAAGTCGAAGACTTTCTTTCGAACCGATAAGATCACAGGCGTAAATGAAAAATCACGCGACGGCCATAATCTTGCCGCCGCGTGCTGCAAACTGTCCCACACATGGTTTGAAACGCGTGTTAGCCTGTTGGCAATAGCACCGTATTGTTATGAATAAATTTGAATGGGCCGAGGGTGGTATGTCTGCTGATAAA
>NZ_DBGS01000099.1:21574-23545 GCF_002295455.1 Thalassospira sp. UBA848
GTGCCGCTTTGCCAATGCGGTCGGCGCGATCACGGCAACCAAGCGCGGTGCGATCAACGCATTGCCGACGGAAAAAGAAGTCGAAGACTTTCTTGCCGCACGTTGAGAATTGTGATGTCGCGGCATCGGGACCTTGATGTCGCGACATTCTGCAAACTGTCCCACACATGGTTTGAAACGCGTGCTAGGCTTTTGGCCAAAGCACTGCATTGTTATGAATGAATTGGAATGGGCTGAGGGTGGTATGTCTGCTGATAAAATGACTGCAAGCTGGGAAAAACTTGATCAACTTGGCGCGGAAGTTTCCGAAAAACTCAACTTGCGTAAGGCATTTGCCGACGATCCCGCGCGGTTTGAACGATACAGCGCGGTCCTGACCGACCTGTTTGTCGATTATTCCAAAAACCTGGTTAACGATGACGTCATGGCGGCTCTGGTTGATCTTGCCAAGGCGGCCAATGTTGAAGGCTGGCGCGACCGGATGTTTGCCGGCGACAAGATCAATGTCACCGAAAACCGCGCAGTTCTGCATACGGCCCTTCGTAACCTTGATGGTGGCCCGGTTGAGGTCGATGGCACGGATGTCATGCCAGCGGTCAAGGAAGTGCTCGGTCGCCTCAAGGACTTTGCAGCACGCGTCCATTCCGGCGAATGGAAAGGCCATACCGGCAAGAAAATCACCGATGTCGTCAATATCGGGATCGGTGGCTCCGATCTTGGCCCGGTCATGGTCAACGAAGCACTTCGTCCGTACCATATTGATGGTATTCGCTGCCATTTCGTGTCCAACGTTGATGGCGCGCATATTATCGATACGCTGAAGTTCCTTGATGCGGAAACGACGCTTTTCATTATCGCATCCAAGACCTTCACCACCGATGAGACGCTGACCAACGCCTATTCGGCACGTGATTGGCTGGTTGGGATGCTGAAAGACGAAGCTGCCGTCGCCAAGCATTTCGTTGCGGTTTCAACCGCACTCGACAAGGTCGCAGCTTTTGGCATTGATACCGACAATGCGTTCGGTTTCTGGGACTGGGTTGGTGGTCGTTACAGCCTGTGGTCGGCGATCGGTCTGCCGATCATTCTGGCTGTCGGGTATGACAAGTTCGAAGAACTGCTGCGCGGTGCGCAGTCGATGGATAACCACTTCAAAACCGCGCCGATTGCAACCAACATTCCGATGATCCTTGGTCTGATCGGGGTGTGGTATCGCAATGTGCTGGGCGCATCGAGCCAGGCGATCCTGCCCTATGATCAGCACCTGTCGCGTCTTCCGGCCTATCTGCAGCAGGCCGATATGGAAAGTAATGGCAAGTCGGTAACCCGTGATGGCAAGCCGATTGCCTATGAAACCGGTCCGATCATCTGGGGGGAGCCGGGCACCAATGGCCAGCATGCTTTCTATCAGTTGATCCATCAGGGGACGGAACTGATCCCGGTTGATTTCATCATGGCTGCCAATGCGCTGCATCCGCTGGCGAACCATCACGACAAGCTGGTCTCGAACTGCCTTGCACAGGCCGAAGCCCTGATGCGCGGCAAGACCGAGGCCGAAGTTCGTGAAGAGCTTTCTGGAAGTGACCTGTCACCGGCCGAGATTGATGTTCTGGCACCCCAAAAGGTGTTTGATGGCAATAAGCCAAGCACGATGATTCTCTATAAGCAGCTTGATCCCTTTACCCTTGGTCGTCTGGTCGCGATGTATGAACACAAAATCTTTGTTCAGGGCATCATCTGGAACGTCAATTCCTATGACCAGTGGGGGGTTGAGCTTGGCAAGCAGCTTGCCAAGGAACTGCTTCCGATGGTTGAGGGCAAGGAAGATNNATGGCTGCCAATGCGCTGCATCCGTTGGCGAACCATCATGACAAGCTGGTCTCGAATTGCCTTGCACAGGCCGAGGCATTGATGCGCGGAAAGACCGAGGCCGAAGTCCGTGAAGAACTTTCTGGAAGTGACCTGTCACCG